>NZ_JBGQOG010000023.1:0-55752 GCF_052113705.1 Phaeovulum sp. W22_SRMD_FR3
TGCCGGGTGCCGGGTGCCGGGTGCCGGGTGCCGGGTGCCGGGTGCCGGGTGCCGGGTGCCGGGTGCCGGGTGCCGGGAAAATCGCTCAACGCCGGGTGCCTGACCAGAGCCTTTGACCCAGATCGGCACTGTGAATCGCGGTCAGCGGCATTGCAGACATGAGGTCCGGGTTCTCGCCGACCGGTTCCCGGCTGTCCCCGTGGGAAAGACCGGCGGCGGCCAGATCAGGCCCGTTCGTTTCGGCAACCAGCGGGTCACCGGCAAGCGCGCTTGCAACGGCGTCGGCGGGCAGCGCAGCTTCGGCTGGGGTCGAATACGCCTCCCAAACGGCACGCTCGGCCAGCCGCAGCGCCACCGCGCCACTGGCCGCGAGTTGAACCTGATCATAGACAAGGCATCCCGCGCGCAACCGGAGCGGCCCCGCTTTTTGCGCCGCGTCGGTCTTTTGCACCCCCCATCGCGACGACAATGGCGGCGACGGATGTGGCGACACTGGCGTTGCTGTCGGTCTGAGGGTCAGCCCCCCCGCAGCGCCGCGCAAGGCCACATCGGTCCTGCGCGGCGCGCGCCCCGGTATCTCGCCGATGCGGTGAAGCGGCATCCCGTGCAAGGCGCTCCACGTCGTCGGAGGCGCCTCGCGGAGCGACGTCATCGCCCCGGCCTGCGACATGCCGGGGCGTGACACAGGCGCATCTGATGCGGTCGCCCTTGCCACTGCACCCGCAGTGTCGCTGGGGGCTGAAGCTTCTGGCCGCGCCGCCGCGCCATTCGGGGCGACCCGCGCAAACTTTGCCGCATGGCCGGGGCGGGTCCCTCCGCCCGACACGGCGGTGCCCCCCGCACGCCGCGCGCCGTCGCCCTGCCCCGCGCCATCCGCCCGGGCAATACCGCATCCGCGCGCCGTCACCGCATGGCCCGCCCCCCGGGTGACGTTCACCGCGCCCACAGCGAGAACAGGCACCGGCCCCGCCCATGCCCCCATCCGCGCCAGCCCCGGGGCTGCGGTTGCGCGGCCCGGGTCAGAGAGCGGCAGATCCGGCGATGCCCCCGGCGCGGGCCGCCACACCGCTGCGCCGAACAGCTGATCAACCGCGCTTCTTCTGTCCGCAAAGGGCATGGCGCTCGCTTGCTCCGGCCCCGCGACATCGGCGGCAGGGGGTGCGACTGGCGGCGGCTCAGCGCCCCGGATGGCCCCGGCCCCCATGGTCAAGCCCGCAGCTTCCCCACTCCGGGCGTCAAGAATTTGACCCATGAGAACAGCGCCTTCCCGGTCTTCGGGGGTCAGACGCCCCCCGAGCACCACCAAAGCGCCGGGCCGGCAGACCTTTGCCAGATGCGCCGGCGCGGCTTTGCCGGTCAGGTGCCAGATCTCCCACCCCGCGGCCTCCGCGCGCCGTTGCCCCCGCGGCCCGGCAAACCCGGCCCGTGCGGCCGCGACACCCGCCGCCGCGCCATCGCCATCGGCCTCCAGCCAGCTTTCCGCCACAAAGGCCGCGCCGGTTTTCGACATTGCCCGCCCTTCAGCGGTCATCAGCCCCACCAGATCCCCCGCCTCCGCAATCAAGAGCAAAGGACGATCCTCCCTGCCCCACAGGACAAAAGCCGTAAGGCAGCCGACCAGTCCGGCCAGTTGCACGAGCCGCCGCCCCGATGCCAGAAGGACCATGGTCGCCCCCAGCGCGAGCAGCGGCAGCACCAGCGGACCGGGCGTGGCCACCACCCGCACCGCACCGCTCCACCCCGCCACCGTGGCCGCCACGAAGATCATCCAGCGCGTCCCCTCGGCCATCACCCACAGCGCGGGGGCGGCCAGCCCAAACGGGGCCAGCAGCGCCGCGACCACGCCCGCGGGCATCACCAGCACCCCCATCACCGGCACCGCCGCCAGATTGGCCACGAGGCCATATTCCGCCATGCGGTGAAAATGCGCCGCCGCGATCGGTGCCGTCGACATCCCCGCGGCGAGCGAGGAGAGCACCAACAGCACCGGCGGGCGGAGGAGCACGGGCAGCCGCGCCACCAGCCGCGCGGCGGGCGGATAGATGACGATCAGCGCGACCGTGGCCGCAAAACTCATCTGAAACCCGGGCGACACCAGGCTTTCCGGCGCCCGGAGCAAGATCACCAGCGCCGCCAGCGCGACACTGCGCAGCGAAATCGCCCGCCGGTCCGCCAGCACCGCGAGCAGCATCACCGCCACCATCACATAGGCGCGCTCGGTCGCCACCTCGGCCCCGGAAATCCACAGATAGAGGCTCGCCGCCGCCAGCGCGACCAGCGCCGCGATCTTCTTGGCGGGCCAATAGAGCGCCAGCGGCCCCGCCAGCGCCAGCCCATAGCGCAGCATCGCAAAGACGAATCCGGTCAGCATCCCCATGTGCAGGCCGGAAATCGAGACGATGTGATAGAGGTTCGCGGCGCGCATGGCGGCATTGGTCGCCTCGCTGATCGCGGAGCGGTCGCCGGTCATCAGTGCCGCCGCCACCGCGCCCGGCTGACCCGGCATCGCCGCCTGCATCGCGGCCGAAAGACGCATCCGCAACCGGTGCCCCGCGAGAAGATGGTCGGCCGGATCGGGCGGTGCGACGCTCAGCACCGGCGCGCGGGCAAAGCCCACGGCACCCAGTCGGTCAAACCAGGCATTGCGGCGGAAATCATAGCCCCCCGGCTCGGCCGGGCCCGCCGGGGGCGACAACAGGGCCGTCAGCATCACCCGCTGCCCCGGCACCACCCCCGCCGCCAGCTCTGGCCGTTCGAGTGCCACGCGCAGCCGGGCGGGACGCCGCTCGGGCGCCACGTCGCGCAACACCACCTGATCCAGCGTCAGCCGCAGACGGTCGCGGCTGGAGCGGTCCAGCTCAACCACCCGCCCCTCGACCGGGCCAAAATAGCGAAATCCCAGCACCGGCGCCGACAGCAGATGCGCCCGCGCGCCCGCCAGCACGAATCCCAGCGCCAGCACCGCCACCGCAAAGCCACAGGCCGCCGCCCCCGCATGCCCCACGCGCCAGCCCCGCCAGAAGAGGGCGACCCCGAGCAAAATGCCCGCCACCGCCGCGGCATAGCTCAGCGCCCCCGGTTCGACGGGCAGCGCAAACCACGTGCCGATGCCGCAGGCCAGCACGACCGGCGCCGACAACAGCCAGCCGCCGCGCCTTGCCTGTGCCTGCGGCGCGGCCCAGACCCGCAGCCGCTGCCACGCCCGGGCCATCGCACCGCCGCGCACCGGCTGGCCCGGCAGACCCGGCAGCGCGGTCCCCGGGGCAGCCGCGCCCTCGTCTTCCTCCGGATCGGCAAAGAGTGCCACTTCTTGTGTCTCCGCCCCATTCTGCCTATGCATCTGGCAACGCCGAAAGGCACCAGCCCCTCCGTTGGGCCCCCGATTGCCGCAAGGCCCGATTACCGAAAAGGATAGCACGCCCATGGCCAGCGCCCAAACCCAAGTCGTCACCCGTTTTGCCCCCTCGCCCACCGGCTATCTGCACATCGGTGGCGCGCGCACAGCGCTGTTCAACTGGCTTTATGCGCGCGGCCGGGGCGGAAAATTCCTGCTGCGGATCGAGGATACCGACCGCGAACGCTCGACCCCCGAAGCAACGGCGGCGATTCTCAAAGGGCTGACCTGGCTTGGCCTTGATTGGGACGGCGAGGCGGTCAGCCAGTTCGAGGGCCGCGAACGCCATGCCGAGGTGGCGCGCGAAATGCTGGCGCGTGGCAATGCCTATAAGTGCTTTTCGACTCAGGAAGAAATCGAAGCCTTCCGCGAGGCGGCACGCGCCGAGGGCAAATCGACCCTATTCCAGAGCCCCTGGCGCGACGCCGATCCCGCCAGCCTGCCCGATGCGCCCTATGTGATCCGCCTGAAGGCCCCGCGCGAGGGGGTGACGGTGATCGCCGATCAGGTGCAGGGCGATGTCACTTTCCGCAATGACCAGCTCGACGACATGGTCTGTTTACGTTCGGATGGTACGCCCACCTATATGCTGGCCGTCGTGGTGGACGACCATGACATGGGCGTGACCCATGTGATCCGCGGGGATGACCATTTGACCAATGCCGCGCGTCAGGTGCAGATCTATCACGCCATGGGCTGGGACGTGCCGGTCTTTGCCCATATCCCGCTGATCCACGGGCCGGATGGCAAAAAGCTGTCGAAACGCCACGGCGCGGTTGGCCTCGAGGAATATCAGGTGATGGGCTACCCGGCGGCGGGGATGCGCAACTATCTGACGCGGCTGGGCTGGAGCCATGGGGATGATGAGTTCTTCACCGATGCGCAGGCGCTGGAATGGTTCGATGTGACGGGAATCGGTCGCGCGCCCGCAAGGCTCGATTTCAAGAAGCTGGAAAACATTTCCGGTCAGCACATCGCCGCCAGTGACGATGCCGCACTTCTGCCTGAAATTGAGGCATTTCTTGCTGCGTCCGCGAAAGAACCTTTCACCGCACTGCAGCAATCACGGATGCTGGCCGGGATGTACTGCCTGAAGGAGCGCGCCAAGACCTTTGGTGAACTCCTTGAAAAGGCTCACTTTGCGCTGACCGAGCGCCCGCTGGAGGTTGAGGAGAAGGCCGCGAAATCACTTGAGTCGGTATCCCGTGGTATACTGGTAGAATTGACGGCAGCCTTGGCGGGTGTTAATTGGACGCGTGACGAACTGGAGGCCACTGCGGCATCCGTTGCCGGGGCGCATGGCCTGGGCTTTGGCAAGATCGCAGGGCCCCTACGGGCGGCGCTTGCAGGGCGTGCAGTGACGCCCAGTGTTTTTGATATGATGTTGGTGCTGGGCCGCGATGAGTCATTGGCCCGGTTGAACGATCAGGCGGCCTGAACGCAGGCCGCCCTTCCGGGGAAACCCGATGGCGATTTCCCGGCCGTTGCGCCGGATGACATGAAAGGGACTGCCATGGCTGATACGACGAAGAGCGCCACGCTGACTTTTGACGGAAAAACCATCGAATTGCCGATGATGAGCCCCACCGTTGGCCCCGATGTGATCGACATCCGCAAGCTCTATGCGCAGGGCGACGTCTTCACCTATGACCCCGGTTTCACCTCGACCGCGGCCTGTGAATCGGCCATCACCTATATCGACGGCGACAAGGGCGAGCTTCTGTATCGCGGCTATCCGATCGAGCAGCTGGCAGACAAGTCGCATTACCTCGAAGTCTGCTACCTGCTTCTGAACGGCGAATTGCCGACCAAGGAAAAGCTGGAAGATTTCGAATTCCGCATCACCCGCCACACGATGGTGCATGAGCAGATGCACAACTTCTTCCGCGGTTTCCGTCGGGACGCGCATCCGATGGCAACCATGGTGGGTGTGGTTGGCGCCATGTCGGCCTTCTACCACGACAGCCTCGACATCAACGACGAATGGCAGCGCGAAGTTGCGGCCATGCGGATGATCGCCAAACTGCCGACCATTGCCGCCATGGCCTATAAATATTCGGTGGGCCAGCCCTTCGTCTATCCGCGCAATGACCTCGATTATGCGTCGAACTTCCTGCACATGTGCTTCTCGGTTCCGGCCGAAACCTATGTCGTGAAACCGGCGCTGGCGAAAGCCATGGACCGGATCATGATGCTGCACGCCGATCACGAGCAGAACGCCTCGACCTCGACCGTGCGTCTGGCGGGTTCCTCGGGCGCCAACCCGTTTGCCTGTATCGCCGCCGGTATCGCCTGTCTCTGGGGTCCGGCGCATGGCGGCGCCAATCAGGCCTGCCTCGAGATGCTGCGCGAGATCGGCACCGTCGACCGCATCCCGGAATTCGTGGCGCGCGCCAAGGACAAGAACGATCCGTTCCGCCTGATGGGCTTTGGCCACCGCGTCTACAAGAACTTCGACCCGCGCGCCAATGTGATGAAGGAATCGGCCGACGAGGTTCTCGAACTTCTGGGCGTGCACAACAACCCGCTGCTGCAAGTGGCGAAAGAGCTTGAGAAAATCGCGCTGAGCGATCCCTATTTCATCGAGAAAAAGCTCTATCCGAACGTCGATTTCTACTCGGGCATCATCCTCGAGGCGATGGGCTTCCCCACCTCGATGTTCACGCCGATCTTTGCGCTGTCGCGCACCGTCGGCTGGATCTCGCAGTGGAAAGAGATGATCGGCGAGCCGGGGGGCCGGATTGGCCGCCCGCGTCAGCTCTACACCGGGTCGCCCGCGCGCGATTACACCGATGTGGCTGCCCGCTGAGCGCAGAACATGTTAGGATCAGGCCGGGGGGAAACCTCCGGCCTTTGCCATTGTGACCGAGCCTTCCCCCATGCGCCTGTCCCCCTCGCCCCGCCCCGAGACCCGCGCCGCCGCCGAGCGCCGCGCCCGGCTGGCGCGTGCGGCACTGGCTCAGCAGTCCCGCGGGCAGAAGACAGCCACCGGGGCGACGGCGCAAACCACGCCAGCGGCGACATCCCCCGAGGTGACCTCGCCTATGGCGCCGTCTCCCGTGGCACCGTCTCCCGTGGCGAAATCCCCCATGGCGACCTCTCCGGCACCGGGGCCGCTGCGCTACCGGCCGCATCACTTCCTCTGTTCGCTCGGATTTGAGGGCAAGGGCTATTCCCCGGAATTCACCGCCAATATGACCGCCATCGTCATGGGCCGCCTGCGCGCGGCAGGCGGGCCCGAGGTGGAGATCGAGGTGACGACCACCGCGGATGACATCTGCACCCCCTGCCCGGCGCGGATCGGTCAGGGCTGCGAAAGTCAGGGCAAGATCGAAAAGCTCGACCGGGCGCATGCGGCAGCCCTTGGCCTTACGGCGGGCGACCGGCTGCGCTGGGGCGCGGCGCTGGACCGGATGCGCGCGCTGCCCGAGGGGATCTTGAGCGAGATCTGCGCCCCCTGCCAGTGGCTGGCCTATGGCATGTGTGAGGCCGCGCTGGCCCGGCTGCGCGCGCAATCCGAGGGCTGAGCTTACCCCCGAGCGGACGTTTGGCCTGACGACAGCGCCACCAGCTTTGCAACCGTGTTGAGATTGCGCGCCGTGCCCACCTCTGCCCCCTGGATCACCAACCTGCTGCGCCCCATACCCTGCGGATAATGCACATAAATCTCATGCGCGCCCAGCACCACCACCTCATCCCGCTGCCCTTTGAGCGCCGCCGGAAGGTCGGCGGTCAGCGCCGCGGGCACCGCGCCGGGCAGAAAGATCACCGCCACTTTCGCAGGGTCCGCCGCGCCAAAGGGCTGCGCGGCAAGCACCTCTGCCAAGGCCTCTGCCCCGCGCACCATCACCCCGAACCGCTGGCCACAATGCCGCTCCAGCGCCTCTGTCAATGCGGCCTGCATCGCCTCCGGGCCAAGATCCGTCTCATAGACCAGATTGCCGCTGGCGATATAGCTTTGCACCGCATGCCCGCCCGCGGCGGCACAGAGCGCGCGCAGATCCGCCATCGCGAGCGTGCCATGCCCGCCCACATTCACCGCCCGGATCAGGGCCACCTGTCTGTGCATCCCAATGCCTCCCGCCATGAAAAACGCCGCGCTCCCCCGGGGGAACGCGGCGCTCACAGTCAATCTGACGTGCAGATCAGGCGTTGCGGCGTGCCAGTGCCGCCCAGGCGCCCGAGACCATCAGCGCGGCCAGCAGGGTTTTCAGCAGATCGCCCGCAAGGAAGGGCATCATCCAGCCCGCCAGCAG
Source organism: Phaeovulum sp. W22_SRMD_FR3 (assembly GCF_052113705.1). Taxonomy (NCBI): domain Bacteria; kingdom Pseudomonadati; phylum Pseudomonadota; class Alphaproteobacteria; order Rhodobacterales; family Paracoccaceae; genus Phaeovulum; species Phaeovulum sp. W22_SRMD_FR3. Next base: position 7,651 of record NZ_JBGQOG010000023.1, read on the forward strand.
ATCCGGAACCGCTTTGCCCATGACGAGGGCCGGATAGGCCAGGCCCGGCACATAGATCACCGCCGAGGCGAGAACGCCGACCAGCGCGGTGCCGGCAAAGCCTTTGACGCCACGGTCAGCGGCATAACCCGCGATGGCAACCATCGCGACAAAGCCCAGCAGGAAGCCCGCGGTCGGCCCAAAGAAGGCCGCGGTCGAACCGCCATTGGCGAAGACCGGCATGCCGGCGGCGCCTTCGGCGAGATAGGCGAGCATCGCCGCCAGGCCCATCCGGGCGCCGAGGCTGAAGCCGACGATCAGAATCGCCAGCGTTTGCAGGGTCATCGGCACCGGCAGCATCGGTACGCTGACCTGTGCGGCCAAAGCGATGAACAGCGAGCCGCCCACCACCATCAGCGCGCGGTCGGCAAGGGTCTTGGTCGGCATCACTGCATGGGAGAGTGTCATGTCACGGGCCTTTCAGCGTTTTGTTACTTGCGCGCAGTTTTGCCGCAGTTGCAGCCAATGTCAACGCTGCGTCACCGCGCCCCCTTGCGCGAAAGCGGGCGGAATGGCAAAGGCTTTCGCCATGAGCGACATCCAAAACCCCCCGCTGAACCCTGAGAAACTGGCTCTTGTCACCGGCGCCTCGCGCGGGCTGGGGGCGGCCATGGCCGAGGCCCTGGCGGCCGATGGCTGGCATGTGCTGGCCGTGGCGCGCACCACCGGCGCGCTGGAGGAACTCGACGACCGCATTCAGGCGGCGGGCGGACAGGCGACGCTGGCGCCGATGGATGTGAATGACCCCGAGGCGATGGCGCATCTGGCCGCCTCGATCGGCGCGCGCTGGGGCAGTTTGCAGCTTTGGGTGCACACGGCGGTGCATGCGGCCCCGATGGCCCCTGCGGCCTATGTCGATGCCAAGGACATGTCGAAATCCGTGGTCACCAATGTCACCGCCACCGCGCATCTGATCCCGCTGATCTCGCCGCTCCTCGAGGCGGGCAAAGGCACCGCGATGTTCTTTGACGATCCGCGCCCGGGCACGAAGTTCTTTGGCGCTTATGGCGCCACCAAAGCCGCGCAGATCGCGCTCGCACGCAGCTGGCAGGCGGAAACCGCCAAGATCGGCCCGCGCGTGCTGATCGAGACCCCGGCGCCGATGCCCACCGCCACCCGCGCCCGCTTCTTCCCCGGTGAAGACCGCAGCCCGCTGACCGATCCGCGCGTGGAAGCCGCCCGCCTGCTGGCGCTGCTCTGACCGGCTGAGACCTTCCGGCCCGGCGGCACGCAGCGCGCCGGGCCTCGAATTCCGCGCGCCCCGCATGGGCAGCCGCGCCACGCCCCCTCAAAAAATCCCGCCGAACCGCCCTTGTCGGCTTGCAGCGGTTTACCCGGCCCCCCGCTTTGTCTAATCAGGTGGCAACGGGTTTTAAGCAGGTGGCGCATGCGGATTCTGATTACCAATGACGATGGCATCAACGCGCCGGGGCTTGAGGTTCTGGCGGAAATCGCCGCCGAGATCGCGGGCCCCGGGGGCGAGGTCTGGACCGTTGCCCCGGCATTTGAGCAATCCGGTGTCGGCCATTGCATCAGCTACACGCATCCGATGATGATTGCCGAACTGGGCCCCCGCCGTTTCGCGGCTGAGGGCAGCCCGGCCGATTGCGTGCTGGCGGGCCTTTACGACGTGATGCCCGATGCGCGCCCCGATCTGGTGCTCTCGGGCGTCAACCGCGGCAATAACGCGGGCGAGAACACGCTGTATTCCGGCACGATCGGTGGCGCGATGGAGGCGGCGCTGCAGGGCGTGCCCTCAATCGCTTTGTCGCAGTTCATGGGGCCCGACAACGCCGGCCTCGACGATCCATTCGAGGCGGCGCGGGTGCATGGCGCGGGCATCGTGCGCGCGCTTCTGGACAAGGGCCGCTGGGACGCCGAGCATTACCGGGTGTTTTACAACGTCAACTTCCCCGCCCTGCCCGCCTCGGCGGTCAAGGGGCACAAGGTTGCCAATCAGGGTTTCCGCGCCGAGACCCGGTTCGGGGTCGAGCCGCATCAATCCCCCTCGGGCCGCCGGTTCCTCTGGATCAAGGGCGGGCCGCAGCATGTCCGCGCGGGCGACGGCAGCGACATCAACGCCAATCTTGACGGCTATATCGCCATCACCCCGATGCGTGCCGATCTGACGGCGCATGACCTGCTTGAAGATCTGACGGCGCGCCTGGCATGAACGATCTGGGCGCCGGGGATGAGGGGACCGCGGAACGCCAGATGCGCTTTCTCTACGCATTGCGCTCCAAAGGCGTGACCGACGCACGGGTTCTGTCCGCGATGGAGCGGATCGACCGCGGCCTCTTCGTGCGTGGCCTGTTTGCCGAGCGCGCCTATGAGGACATGCCCCTGCCCATCGCCTGTGGCCAGACCATCTCGCAGCCCTCGGTCGTAGGGCTGATGACGCAATCGCTGAATGTCGGCCCGCGCGACACCGTGCTCGAGGTGGGTACCGGTTCGGGCTATCAGGCGGCGATCCTCGCCTGTCTGGCGCGGCGGGTCTATACGGTCGACCGTCACCGGCGGCTGGTGCGCGAGGCGGAGGCGGTGTTTCGCAGCCTCTCGCTGCCCAATATCATCGCCCAGACCACCGATGGCTGCTATGGTCTGCCCGATCAAGCGCCGTTTGACCGGATTTTGGTCACCGCCGCCGCCGAAGACCCCCCCAGCCCCCTATTGGCGCAGTTGAAGATCGGCGGTATCATGATCGTGCCGGTCGGCCAGTCCGATGCGGTGCAAAGCCTGATCCGGGTCACCCGGCTGACCACGGGCTTTGACTATGAAGAATTGCGGCCCGTGCGTTTCGTGCCGCTTGTCGAAGGGTTGGGTCAGGAATGACCCGCGCCCCCAAGCCGCAGGGCCCGACCAACGGGCCCGCAGAAGTGAGGAAGAGCTGATGACCATCACCCGTCCCCTGACGCCGTCCGCCCTGCGCCGGAGCGCCGCATCCGGCGCGCTGCTGCCGAGCACGGGCCGCCTGCACGGGCTGCGGCAGCCGCTTGTGCTGGGGGCCGCGCTCTTGGCGCTGGCGGGCTGTGCCACCGATGGCAGCTTTGACCCTGATCTGCGGCATTTCGGCAAAGGTGGTTTCGACACTTCCGCGGCCGCCCGTCAGGCCAGCGCCAACCGGCCCAGCCCGGATGCGCGCGGGGTGATTTCCTATCCGAATTATCAGGTCGCCGTGGCACAACGCGGCGATACCGTCGCCACGCTCGCCACCCGGGTCGGGCTCGATGCGGGCGCGCTGGCGCGCTACAATGCGGTTGAGGTTTCGGCGCCGCTCAATCAGGGCGAGATCATCGCGCTGCCCAGCCGGGTCGCCGAAAGCACCGGCATGATCGGCGGCGGCGAGCGGGTGGATATCACCACCCTCGCCTCGGGTGCGCTGGACCGCGCGGCGGCGGGCGGCACCTCGGTCGGAGGCGGCACCATCAGCGCCACCACCCTGCCCGCCCCGGCCAGCGCCACCGTCACCCCGGCGAGCGCGCCCAAACCCGCCACGCCCGCCGGACCGGAACCCATCCGCCATAAAGTCGCCCGTGGCGAGACGGCCTTCTCCATCGCGCGCTACTACGATGTGAACGTGAAATCGCTGGCCGAATGGAACGGCCTCGGCTCGGATCTGAGCGTGCGCGAAGGCCAGTATCTTCTGGTGCCGGTCACCGCGCAATCGGCCCCGCCGAGCGGTTCGAGCCTGCCCGCGCCCGCGCCCGCGCCGGCGGTTGTCGAGACAGCCGCGGCCCCGGCACCCGCCCCGGCCGCCCCTGCGGCGGCGGCCCCTGCCGCACCAGCAGCCCCCGCCCCGGCCCCGGCGGCCGCCAGCACCAGCCGCATGCAGATGCCGGTGCAGGGTGCGATCATCCGCCCCTATGTGAAGAAAAAGAACGACGGGATCGACATCGCCGCCGCCCCCGGCACCGCGGTGCAGGCCGCCGCCGATGGCACCGTGGCCGCGATCACCAAAGACACCGAACAGGTGCCGATCCTCGTGCTGCGCCACGACAATGGCCTCTTGACGGTCTATGCCAATCTTGACGGCATCACCGTGGCCAAGGGCGCCAGCGTCAAGCGCGGCCAGACCATCGCCAAGGTCCGTGCGGGCGATCCGGGCTTCCTGCACTTTGAGGTGCGCGACGGCTTCGACAGCGTCGATCCCACGCCTTACGTCAAATGACCAAAGGGCCCCGCGAGGGGCCCTTTTTCTGTGCGCTACGACGTCAATCCGGCGGCCTCAGCCGACCGAAATCCCGCGCCGCCCGGCCAGATCGGTGAAATACTGCCAGGCCACCCGGCCCGAGCGCGCGCCGCGCGTCGCCTGCCATTCAATCGCCTCGGCGCGCAGAACATCGGGCGCAATGGCAATGCCATAGCTGTCGCAATAGCTTTGGATCATCGACAGATAGGTGTCCTGATCGCAGGCATAGAACCCCAGCCACAGCCCGAAACGGTCGGAGAGCGAGACCTTTTCCTCCACCGCCTCTGACGGGGAGATCGCGGTCGAACGCTCATTCTCGATCATGTCGCGCGGCATCAGATGGCGGCGGTTCGATGTGGCATAAAAGAGCACATTCTCCGGCCGCCCTTCGATCCCGCCGTCCAGCACCGCCTTCAGCGATTTGTAATGCTGATCGTCATGGCTGAAGGAGAGATCATCGCAAAAGAGCACGAAGCGCCGCTCGGGTGCCGCGCGCAAATGCCCCAGAAGCCGCCCGACCGAGGGCAGATCTTCGCGCGCGAGTTCCACCAGCACCAGCGGCAGGCCCTCGGCCCGCACGGCGGCATGCACCGCCTTGACCAGCGAGGATTTCCCCATGCCTCGCGCGCCCCAGAGCAGCGCATTATTCGCCGCATGCCCCGCCGCGAACTGCCGGGTGTTGGCCAAAAGCGTATCGCGCGAGCGGTCGATGCCCTGCAACAGATCCAGCGCCACCCGGTTCACCTGCGGCACCGGCACCAGCCGGTCCGGCGCCGTGTGCCAAATATAGGCCGAAGCGGCGGTGAAATCCGGCGCGGGCTCGGGCGCGGGGGCCAGACGCTCCAGCGCCGCGGCAATGCGGGTCAGCGCATCGGTGGTGGGGGCCTGAGCATCCATCTTATTTGTCCTCGTCTTCGTCCTCATCCCAGAGGCCCTCGGCCCGCAGGAGTGCCTCGCGCTCTTTCTCGATGCGGCGCACGAGGAAGATCGAGATTTCATAGAGCCCGTAGATCACCGTGAACATGATCGCCTGCGTCACCACATCCGGCGGTGTCACGATGGCGGCCACGATCAGAATCACCACGATGGCATATTTGCGCACCGCGGAAAGGCCCGCCGCACTGACCAACCCCGCCTTGCCCATCAGCGAGAGCAGCACCGGCAGCTGGAAGCAGAGGCCAAAGGCCATGATGAATTTGGTGGTCAGCGCCAGATATTCCTGCACCGAGCCCTGGAAGGTCACCCCGGCCATGGCCGTGCTGCCCGGCCCCGTCGCCTCGACAGCGCCCTGCTGGAACCCGAGGAAGAAGTCGAAGGCCAGCGGCAGAACGCCGTAATAGGCAAAGCAGGCGCCCAGAAAGAACATCGCCGGCGAGGCGATCAGAAAAGGCAAAAACGCATTCTTCTCAGACTTGTAGAGACCCGGCGCCACAAAACGCCAGAGCTGGAAGGCGATGACCGGAAAGGCCAGCACAAAGCCGCCCAGGAATGAGATGTTGATGGCGACGAAAAAGCCTTCCTGCAGCTTGATCAGCACCAGCTGGCAATTCTGGCCGCGTTCGGCCAGCGCGCCGCAGATCGGCTCGGTCAGAAAGTTGAAGATCGGCGTCGAGACCGAGTAACAGATGCACATCGCCACCAGAAAGGCGGCCGCCGACCACATCAGGCGTTTGCGCAGCTCGGTCAGATGCTCGATCAGCGGGGCGGCGCTGTCGTCGATATTGTCCTGCGCGCTCATGCCTCACCTTCCGCAACCGGCGTGTCGTTCTGCCCGGCCTTCGCCGCTTTCGCGGGCGCAGCCTTCGGGGCAGGTTTCTTGGGCTTTTCGCTGGCGCGTGTCACGGTGGTTGCGCCCTGCTCCGCGGGCGTTTTGGCCCGGACTTTGGTGGTCTTCTTAGCGGCTTCCGGCTTGGCGGCTTTGACACTCGCCTTCTCGCCGGCCTTTTTGGGCGCGGCCTTTTCGGCGGCTGCTTTCGCGGCGGGCGAAGCCGCCTCGGCCTTGGCCTCTTTCTTGCGCGGTGCCTTGGCGGGTCTTGGCAAGGCCGGTTCGGCCTCGAGCTCCGCCGCGTCGAGATCGGCCGCGAGGGCTGCGGCGGCGGGAGCCGGGGTGCTGACCGGTGTCAGCGGCGGCGACATCACCGGCAGAATGCTGGGCGGCGTTTCCACCACCGGCGCGGCGGCGGTCAGATCCCCCGCAGGCGCCACGGCATCAGGATCGGGCTGAGCCGCCGTGGTTTTCCCCGGCAGCTTCGGTTCCCATTTCTCAAAGCGGGCCGCAGCCCCCTCCAGCGCATCCAGACCCAAGGATTTCTTCGAGGTCATCCCTTTAAGATCACCCGCCACATCGCTGATACCGCTGTCTTTTGCGGCATCTTCCATCGCCCGCGAAAACTCGCGTGCCATGCCGCGCGCCTTGGCGGTGATCCGCCCCAATGCACGAAACATGCCGGGCAAATCCTTTGGCCCCACAACGATCAGCGCAACGACGCCAATCACCAGAAGCTCACTTCCGCCGATATCAAACATTGGTCTTCAGCCCCCGGGCCAGATCATCGCAAGGGTCGTGCAAAAAGGACCGGTCTCAAACCTTGTCTTTTTCAGCATCCGACAACGGCTTTGCTTTCGCCGCGCTGTCGATCTCGTCCTGCTCTTCCTTGATGCCTTTCTTGAAGGAATTGATGCCTTTGCCGACTTCACCCATCAGCGACGACACTTTGCCTTTGCCGAACAGCACCAAGACCACAACTGCGATCAGCAGCAGGCCGGGAATACCAATATTGTTAAGCATGTCATTCTCCCCTGGCGCGGATTGGTCGCACCGAATTTGTCTCACGAAACATTTATGACCTCGGGGGCGGCAATCAAAGCCCGATTCCGCCAATCTCACGAATATTTTGCTCCAAAGCCGCCGGTTGCGCCCGCAATCGCGCGATCGTTGTGCGCTAACCGCCCGGATGGGCTGGTTTTTGCCCCGGCCTCTGGCGTAGTCTTTGCCGAAGGCCGTCCAGACGGCACCGGGAGTTGCACGATGGACACCGCCTATTACATCACCGCCTTTGCCACCCTGTTCGTGGTGGTAGACCCGATCGGCCTCGCGCCGCTCTACATCGCGCTGACGCGGGGAATGACGACGCGCGAGCGGCGGCGCATCGGCTGGCGGGCGATTGCCATTGCGGCCGGTCTGCTGACGCTGTTCGGTCTGTTCGGCGATCAGCTTCTGGCAGGAATCGGCATTTCGATGCCCGCGTTCCGCATCGCGGGGGGCGTGCTTTTGTTCCTGACCGCGCTCGACATGCTGTTTGAACGCCGCACCCAGCGACGCGAGGATCAGCAAGCCGACCCCGCCGAGAATGACCCCTCGGTGTTTCCGCTGGCCACCCCGCTGATCGCGGGGCCGGGCGCGATGGCGACGATGATCCTGCTGGTGGGGCAGTCGGGCGGCGATTGGGGCCATGTGGCGATGGTCCATCTGGTGATGTTCGCGGTTCTGGCCTGTGTCTTCGGGCTGTTCCTGCTGGCCGGACCGCTTGAGCGCGCCTTGGGCCGCACCGGCACGATGGTGGTCACCCGGCTTTTGGGCATGCTGCTCGCCGCGCTGTCGATCCAGTTCATTCTGGACGGGCTGCGCGGCGCGGGCCTTTTTGGCATGGTGACGGCATGAGCGGCGACATGCTGGCGCAGCTGGGCTATTTCAGCCTGATCCTGATTGCGGTGGGCGGCTATGTGGTGGCCGAAATGCGCCGCCGCCCGGGCCGGGTGCTGCAACAGGCGCTGGTCTGGGGCCTGATCTTTGTGGGGGTGATCGGTGCTGCCGGGCTCTGGGACCAGATTTCGCAAAAGGCGATGCCCCGGCAATCCGCTGGTGAGGGCGGCCAGATCGAGCTGCCTCTGGGCCGCGACGGGCATTTCCACCTGACGGCGGTGGTGAATGGTCAAAAGCTGAATTTCACGGTGGATACAGGGGCTTCTGACATTGTCCTCAGCCGGGACGACGCGCGCCGCGTGGGCATCAACCCCGATATGCTCAGCTATTTCGGACAGGCGCAGACCGCGAATGGCGTGGTGGCGACGGCCCCGGTCACCCTCGACAGTTTCACCGTCGAGGGGGTGACCGACAGCGGTCTGCGCGCGGTGGTCAACAACGGGCCGATGGATGGCTCACTCCTCGGGATGCGCTATCTGAGCCGGTTTTCCAACATCCAGATGCAGCCCGACAGGATGATCCTGACCCGCTGAAGCCCGCCGCCAGATCCCGGGCCCCGCGCGTGTCACGCGACGCGCTGGCCCGAGACCCAGGTTTCGCGCATCACCGGCGTCTCGCCCAAGAGGCGGAAGCGGATCAGATCGGCCCGGGCGCCGGGCGCAAGCCGCCCCCGGTCCGCCAGACCCGCCGCCGCTGCGGGCGCCGCCGTCACCGTGGCGATACCGCGCGCGAGGTCGTTCCAGATCGCCCCCAGCCGCACCGCCGAGGAGAGCAGCGCCGCCGGAACGTAATCCGACGACACGATGTCCAAAAGCCCCATCTCCGCCAGCTCTGCCGCCGCGACATTGCCCGAATGCGAGCCGCCGCGGATCAGGTTCGGCGCGCCCATCATCACCGCAATGCCATGATCGTGGCAGGCCTGCGCCGCCTCGATCGTGGTCGGAAACTCCGCCAGCCGGATCCCATAGGCGGCCGAGGTCGCCACATGCCCGGCGGTGGTGTCGTCATGGCTGGCCAGCACCGCACCAAACCGCGCCGCCGCCGCCACCGCCGCCGCCTCATGCGCGGCGCCATTCTCGGCCCGCAGCGCCATCAGCGTGGCGACATGTTCGTCAAAATCGGCATCGGTCAGCCCGTGCTTGCCCTTCACATATTGCGCGAGCTTGCTCAGGTCGCGGAACTGCCGCTGGCCGGGGGTATGGTCCATCAGGCTGACGATCCCCACCCGGTCCTCGGGCCCGAATTCCGCCAGCTCCTCGAGCAGGGTTTGCGAGCAGACCTCGGCCCGAAGATGCAGGAAATGGCTGATGCGCAGCGCGCCGCGCCCGCGCAGATCCAGGAGTTCCGAGGCGAGGCCGCGCGCGTATTTCGCATAATCCCCCCGCTTGCCCGAGGGCACGGAGCCGACGCGCATCGCGTCGAAGACGGTAGTGATCCCCACCCCGGCCAGCTCGGCATCATGGGCGATGATCGCGGCATCATGCGGCCAGTCGACCTTGGGACGCGGCTGGATGTGCCGCTCAAGATTGTCGGTGTGGAGTTCGACCAGCCCCGGGGCGAGGTGATCGCCGCCCAGATCCACGGCGCCCGTCGGCACCGCATCGCCTTCGGTGATGCCGATGATGCGGTCGCCCTGAAGATGCAGCACGCCGCGCATCACCCGGTCGGGCAGCACCAAAGTGGCATTGGCGAGCAGGGTTTCACCCGTTGGGGTCTTGCTGCGGTCAGACATCATTCCATCCTTGAAATTCGGCGCGCCTTCCCCTTGGATAGCGCAAAAGATACTGGGGTAAACCCCCGGAAAAACATGGCTTTGGCAGCTAACTGTCACCGCCGTGTGACACTGAACAGGCAAAGCAGAGAAAATTCAGAAAGGCCCGATCATGCCCCTTTTCAAGCGCTTCGCCCTGTATTTCGCCCCCGAAGCCGGACCCTTGGCGGATTTCGGCGCAGCCTGGCTGGGCTGGGATCCGGTGGCGGGAAAGGCCTGCCCGCATCCCGATCTGCCCGGCCTGCCGCGCCCCGCCGACCTGCTAACCGAAACGCCGCGCAAATACGGGCTGCACGCGACGCTGAAGCCGCCCTTTGCCCTGGCCGAGGGCCGCGATCAAGCGGGCCTGCGCGCCGCCGTTGAGGTTCTGGCGGCCAGCCTGCCCCCCGTCACCCTCGACGGATTGCAGCTCAGCCAGATCGGCGGCTTTCTGGCGCTGACGCCTTTGGGCAACACCGATGCGCTGAGCGCTTTGGCCGCCACCCTGGTCGCCGAACTCGACGCTTTCCGCGCCCCCCTGACCGAGGCCGACCGTGCCCGCCGCCGCCCTGAGCGGCTGAGCCCGGCGCAGCGCGCGCATCTGGACCGCTGGGGCTATCCCTATGTGATGGAAGAGTTTCAGTTCCACATCACCCTCACCGGCAATCTGCCGGAGGCCGAGGCCCGCGCCACCGCCGCCGCTTTGGCCCCCGTGCTGGAACCGCTTTTGCCCCGCCCCTTCCGCATCACGCAGATCGCGCTGTTCGGAGAGGCCGCGGACGGGCGCTTCCACCTGCTTCATCGCGCCAAACTCACCGGCTGAAGCCGCGCCACCAGCGCCGCCACGCCCTCCTCCAGCGCGCCTGAATTGTCCACCCTTTGCACCGGCAGATCGGCGGGCAAAGGCGGCACCTGGCGGCTGAGACGGCGCAGAATATCGGCGCGGCTTTCCCGCCCCCGCGCCATCAGACGCTCGGCCAGAACCTCGGGCCGGGCGGTGATCTCAATCACTTGCAGCCCCGGATAGGCCCGCGCCGCCTGCGCCAGCACCGCGCGCGAGGCGTTGAAAACCACGGTTTTTCCCTGCGCCGCCTGCGGTACCGGCGGCACGCCGTAGTGCAGCCCATGCGCCTCCCAATGCAGCGCGAAGGCCCCGGCCGCCTGCCGCGCGGCGAACTCGGCGGTGCTCACCCCCTCAAAGGGCTCGCCCCCCGCCACTTCCGGACGGGTGATCACCCGCCGCAGCCAGATCAGATCCGGCAGCGCCGCGACCGCTGCCGCGATCAGCGTGTCCTTGCCCGCCCCCGACGGGCCGACCACCGCAAAGATCCGCCCCGGCATCTCAGGCCGCCCGCGCCGGGGTGAAGGCCCCCACATCGACAAAGCGGTCACAGACCCGCGCGCGCGCCGCCTCATCGTGGAAAATCCCGAGGATCGCCGCGCCGCGCGCCTTGGCCTCCTCGATCAGCCCCAGCACCGTCTCGCGGTTGGCGGCATCGAGGCTGGCGGTCGGCTCATCCAGCAACAGCACCGGATAATCATGCGCAAAACCGCGCGCGATGTTCACCCGCTGCTGCTCGCCACCCGAAAAGGTGGTGGGCGAGAGCGACCAGAGCCGCTCCGGGATCCGCAGCCGCGCCAGAAGATCCGCCGCCCGCGCCCGCGCCGTGACCTCATCCACCCCAAGGCTGAGAAGCGGCTCGGCCACCACGTCGAGCGTCGGCACCCGCGGCACCACCCGCAGGAACTGGCTGACATAGCCCAAAGTGCCGCGCCGCAGCTGCGTGATCTCGCGCGGGCTGGCCTGCGCCACATCAAGCCCCGCCACCAGCAGGCTGCCCGCCTCGGTGCGGTAATTGCCGTAAACCATCCGCATCAGCGTGGATTTCCCCGCCCCCGAGGCACCGGTCAGCCCGACACATTCACCAGCCGCCACCGTCAGCGCGGCCCCCTCCATCACCGCAATCACGGCAGAGCCCTGATTGTGCAGGGTAAAACGCTTTCCCACGCCCGAGAGCGCGATCATCGGATCGGTCATAACCAACCCCTCCATTTGAAAAAGGCCCAGGTCGCCACCGCAGAGGCCACCATCAGCAGCAAGGCGCCGGGGTAGCCCCAGCTCCAATCCAGCTCCGGCATCACCCGGAAATTCATTCCATAAATGCTGGCGATCAGCGTTGGCGGCAGGAACAAGGCCGCCACCACCGACAGGATCCGCACCGTGGCGTTCTGCGCCAGGTTGATCATCCCCATCGTCGCATCCACCGCCAGGCTGACGCGCGAGGAGAGGAAATCCCCATGCACCGAGAGTGCCTGAATGTCGCGCATCTCGCCCTTCAAAAGCTCCTTCAGCTCCTCGCTCTCCGGCCGCGCCCCGAGGGTCTGGCCAAAGAAGGACAGGGCCCGCTCCAGCGTGAGGAGCGACAGCCGCACCCTGCCCAGCAATTCGCCCTGCCGCCCGACTTCCTCCAGCGCGGCCTGCAATTGTTCCGCCTTTTGCCCGGCACCGCTCAGCACCGCCCCCGAAACCCCGTCAAGCGCCCGCCCCGCCCCCTCCAAAAGGTCGGCCATGCGCGAGACGATCTCTTCGATCAGCCCCAGAAACAGCCGCTCGGCACTGGCCACCCCCGCCGCCGAGCGCTCACACCGCTCGGGGAAGGTCTCGAACGGGCGCGGCGCATGGTGGCGCACGGTCACCAGCCGCTCGGGCGTCAGGATGAAGGTGACCGGCCCCGACATCGCGGTCTTGGTCATCGACAGGCCCGGCAGCACCACCGTCATGTAATCGGCCTTTTCCTCGCGGTAGAGGCGGTTCGAGATCTCGATCTCCTCCATATCGGCCAGGCTGGGCACCTCGATCCCCAATTCGGTCACCGCCGCCACCTGCGCATCGAGGGGACGGTAGAGATCGACCCAACGCGCCTTGGAAATATCCTCGCCCGGGGGCAGGAGTTTCAGGCCGCGCGGTCCGGGGACATAGGCAAAGAGCATGGGATCATACCTGCAAAACGGAAGAGACGAGCAACTGGGTATACCCATGCTGCGGATCGTCAAGCACTTGATCCGTCAGGCCGGTCTCGATCACCCGGCCGGACTTCATCACCATCAGCCGATCGGCGAGCAAACGCACCACCGCCAGATCATGCGTCACGATCACCGCCGAGAGGCCCATCCGCCGCACAAGCCCGCGCAACAGATCCAGAAGCCGCGCCTGCACGCTGACATCAAGGCCCCCCGTCGGCTCGTCCATGAACACAAGGCGCGGCCCGGTCACCAGATTGCGCGCAATCTGCAAGCGCTGCTGCATGCCGCCGGAAAAGGCGCGCGGGCGGTCGTCGATCCGGCCCGGATCAATCTCCACCCGGCCCAGCCAATCCTCGGCCGTGGCGCGAATATCCCCGTAGTGCCGCGCGCCGACGGCCATCAGCCGCTCGCCGACATTGCCGCCCGCCGAGACCCCCATCCGCAAACCGTCGCGCGGATTTTGATGCACAAAGGCCCAATCGGTGCGCCCCAGCTGCCGCCGCTCCGGTTCGGCCATCGCCACCGTGTCGCGCGGCCCGTGATCCCTTGTGTCAAAAATCACCTGCCCCGCATCCGGCGCCAGATGCCCCGCGAGACACGAGAGCAGCGTCGATTTCCCCGATCCGCTCTCGCCCACGATCCCCATCACCTCGCCGGGGTAAAGATCAAAGGAAACATCGGTGCAGCCGATCCGCGCGCCATAAAACTTCCCGACCCCGCGCACCTGCAACAAGGGCCGCTCGCCCTTGACCCCCGCGCCAAACCCCAGGCTTGCTTCGTTCAAAATATCCCCGCCGGAGGCTCCCGCACCCCGTATCTGCACGCCGCTCATGCTGCTGCCTCCGCCGCCACCTGGCGGTCCTTGCAAAAATCCGTGTCCGAACAGACGAACATCCGCCCGCCCGCATCATCGACGATCACCTCATCAAGATAGCTCGTCCCCGCCCCGCAGAGCGCACAGGCATGATCCGCCTTCGAGGCCTCAAACGGGTAATCGTCGAAGTCGAGGCTCACCACCTCGGTATAGGGCGGCAAAGCATGGATGCGCTGCTCGCGCCCGGCACCAAAGAGCTGAATCGCCGGACAATCGTTCAGCTTCGGATTGTCGAATTTCGGGATCGGTGAGGGGTCCATCACATAGCGCCCCGCCACTTTCACCGGATAGGCATAAGCGGTGGCAATCGCCCCATGCCGGGCGATATCCTCATAGAGCCGCACCTGCATCAGCCCGTAATCGGCCAGCGCATGCATCCGCCGCGTCTCGACCTCGCGCGGTTCCAGAAACCGCAGGGGTTCCGGGATCGGCACCTGATAGACGAGGATCTGCCCCTCGCGCAGCGCCACTTCCGGGATGCGGTGGCGGGTCTGGATCACGCTCGCCTCAGTGGTGCGGGTGGTGGTCTCCACCCCTGCCGTCCGCTCAAAGAACCGCCGGATCGAGACGGCATTGGTGGTGTCATCGGCGCCCTGATCAATCACCTTCAGCACATCGCCCGGCGTCAGACAGGCCGCCGTCACCTGCACGCCGCCGGTGCCCCAGCCATAGGGCATCGGCATTTCCCGGCTGGCAAAGGGCACCTGATAGCCCGGCACCGCCAGTGCCTTCAGGATCGCCCGGCGGATCATCCGCTTGGTATCCTCATCCAGATAGGCGAAATTGTATTGCCCTGATGCGGTCATAGTCTTGCCTCATTCTCTGGCGAAGTCTTAACCGAACACCCCAAGACGGAGCCGGCAGACCGATGATTTCCTTTGATACGCTGGCCCTGATCGTGATTTCGCTGGCCGCGGCCCGTGAGGTCTGGATCCGCCGCCCCCGGCGCGCGCCCCTGTTGCGGATGTCTCAAGACAGCTCCTCCTGAGACAGCGCTGCCGCGCGGGCCGCATCCGCCCGCAGCCGCCGCACGAGTTCCAGTTCCGATTGGAAATCAACGTAATGCGGCAGTTTGATATGCTCGAGAAAGCCCGTCGCCTGAATGTTGTCGGCATGCATCAGCACGAATTCCTCGTCCTGCGCCGGGGCCCCCTGATCCTCTTCCCCCAGTTCACGCCAGCGCAAAGCCCGGTCGACCAGCGCCATCGAAATCGCCTTGCGCTCGGTCTGGCCGAAACAGAGGCCATAGCCACGGGTGAATTGCGCGGGCTCGGTCTTTGAGCCTTTGAACTGGTTGACGGTTTCGCATTCCGTGAGGGTGATCTCGCCGATCTCGACGGCAAAGCCCAGCTCGGGGATCTCCATCTCGACCGGCACGGTGCCGATGCGCAGCTCGCCGACAAAGGCATGGTTGCGCGCATAGCCGCGCTGGGTGGAATAGGCCATGCCGAGCACAAACCCTTCATCCCCGCGCGTCAGCGCCTGCAGGCGCAGCGCGCGGGCGGCGGGCAGCTCCATCGGCTCGCGCGTCAGATCGGGCGGCAGGTCATCCGCGCGAACTTCATCCTCGATCATCCCGTCTTTGTTGAGAAATTCCAGAACATGCGGCACTTCGGCGCCCAGCGGTTCTGCCTGCGGCACCGGCGGCAGATCCCCGCCTTCGGCCAGCAGTTTGAAATCCAACAGGCGATGCGTGTAGTCAAAGGTCGGCCCCAGCACCTGCCCGCCCGGCACATCCTTGAAGGTGGCGCTGATCCGGCGGATGCAGGCCATTTCGCCGGTCTCGACCGGACGCGAGGCCCCAAGGCGCGGCAGCGTCGTGCGATAGGCGCGGATCAGAAAGATCGCCTCGATCAGATCGCCCCGCGCCTGTTTGATCGCCAGCGCCGCCAGTTCCGGATCATAGAGCGAGCCTTCGGCCATCACCCGGTTCACCGCGAGGCTGAGCTGCTCGGCAATCTGGTCACAGCCCAACTCGGCCACCTCGGGATTGCCGCGCCGTTCTTCGGCCAACCAGGCATGCGCATTGTCGATGGCGCGCTCGCCACCCTTTACCGCCACATACATCAGAAAGCTCCGATCCGGGTTGAGCGCGGCAGCGCCGCAAGCTGCGTGCCGCAGGTGAAAAACGCATCCCACCCCAAGGGAAACAAAGCATGATTTGCCGCGAAAGCCTCTGTCTCCGGCAGGTTCAACGCGGCGGTCGTCCGAATGCCGGGACCGGTCAGCGTCAACCCTTCGGCGCGCAATTCCGGCATTTCGACAATCAGCGTCGCCGCGCGGTCCGGGTATTCCGGCGTGCCGATGGCAAAGCGCGAGGCGGGCATCAATCCCGCCCAAGCACCCAACGCGAACACCGCCGCCTCTGCCGCGACCAGCGGCGCGCCGCAGTGAAAGGTGATCCAGTCGCGGACCGCCGCGCCGTCATGCCCCGGCGCGAGGTGGAGCGGCGTGGTCCGGTCCACCAGCGTCAGCAAGAGGACGGCGGCAGCGACCGAGAGCCCCTCGGGCGGCGTCGCCCCGCGCACCTCTTGCAGGCGGCCCGGACGCGCCATCGCCTCCATCGCCGCGCGGAAGGCGGCGGCGGATTCCTGCGGCGCCTCGGAAAATCCGCCCTGCAAGGCGGCCATGTGCATCATCGCGGCCATCAGTCCTCTCCCCGCACCATGGTGAAAAATTCAACCTTCGTCGCTGCGGCCTTGGCCGCGCGGCTGGCCCGACGAGCCGCCTCAGCCTCTGCCAGAGGGGTCAGCACGGCGGCCCGCACGGCCCCGGCCTGCGGTGTCTGCATCAGCGCATCCACAAGGGCGGCGCGGCGCGCATGCGCCCGGTCGCGGCCCTGCACATGCGCATGGCCCACCGCCTCAGCGCCCGCCGCTTCCGTTTCCGTCAGCCGCAGCACACAGCGGGTGACGGTGATCTCGCCCAGATTGAACGGCGCGCCGGTGCCGCCCATCCGCCCCTGCACCATCACCGATCCGACCTCGGGCGCGCGCAGCATCTCATGCGCAGGCTCCGCCCCAAGATCCGCCAGGCGCGCCGCCAGTTGCGGCGGCTCTGCCCGCGCCATCAGCCCCATCCAGGTTTTCCGGTCCATATCCGCCGATCCTCGCCGTTCCGCTTTTTGCTTTTCAGCTTTCCCGCTCCAGACAGCTTGCAGATTTGTCTAGAACACTATACAACTAGACAAATGTTGCGCCGCCCGGCCCGGAATGGCAAGCGGCTTTTGGTGAAATTTTGATGACAGGTCGCAGATGCCCGCCGCTCCAAAGCCCCCCAAAACCCGCACGCCTCTCTGGCAATCCATTGCCAGCGCATTGAAATCCGAGATGGCCGAGGGGCATTTCCCCCCCGGCGCGAAACTGCCGACCGAAGCCGAACTCTCCGCCCGTTTCGGGGTCAACCGGCACACGGTGCGGCAGGCGCTGGCCAGCCTCAGCGACTCAGGTCTCACGCATTCGCGGCGCGGCTCCGGGGTGTTTGTGGCCGCGCGGCCGGTGGATTACCCCCTGGGCGCGCGCGTGCGCTTTCACCAGAACCTGGCGCTGGCCGGGCGGCTGCCGGGGCGCAAGCTCTTGTCGCTGATCACCCGCCCCGCCGATGCCACCGAGGCCCGCGCCCTCGACCTCGCCCCCGGCGCCCCGCTGCATGTGAGCGAGGGGATTTCCTTTGCCGACAACGAGCCGCTCGCGGTTTTCCGCTCGGCCTTTCCGGCGGAGCGCTTGCCGGGGCTGATGCAGGCGCTGAGCGAGAGCGGCTCGATCACCGCCGCGCTGCAGGCCGAGGGGGTGCAGGATTACACGCGGCTCGAGACGCGGCTGACCGCCACCACCGCCAGCGCCACGCAGGCGCTGCATCTGCGCCTGCCCGAAGGGGCGGCGCTGATCCGCACGACCTCGGTCAACATCGACCCCGGTGGCGTGCCGGTGGAATACGGGATCACCTGGTTTGCAGGCGACCGGGTGACGCTGGTGCTGGCGGGCGATGCGGCCGAGGCGGCGCCGCGGGCATGAAATCGCCAACGGGGGCCGATGCGCGGCGCATTGTCACGCCCGCGATACAGTCATCAAGTACCCCATCGAAAAGGTTTCTGGAGTTTTTGTCCCCGTGATGTGCCCGCCCCTTCCCCCCCTGCGTCTGGTTGGCGCCGAGATCCTGCGCGACGGCCAGATGCAGCGGCGGTCACTGGCCCTAGCCGAGGGTCGGGTCACCAAAGGGCCGCTTCCGGCGGTGGATCTGAGCGGCTATTATCTGATGCCCGGCGTGATCGACCTGCATGGCGACGCGTTTGAGCGGCATATCGCGCCCCGCCCCTCCGCCCCGTTTCCGCTGATTGACGGCATCGCCAGCGCCGACCGCGAGGCGGCGGCGAATGGCGTCACCACCGCCTGGTTCGCGCAGGGCTGGAGCTGGGAGGGCGGTCACCGCGGCCCCGACCATGCCGAAGCGGTGCTGCAGGCAGTGAGCGATTACCGCCCGCGCGCCCTGACCGACATCCGCGTGCAGCTGCGCGCCGAGACGCATCTGGTCGACCATGGCCGCCGCCTGATCGCGGCCGTGCAGCGCTATGATGTCGATTATGTGGTCTTCAACAACCATCTGGATGAGGCGCTGGAAATCGCCCGCCGCTCGCCCGAGGATTTCGCTCTCTGGGCGCGCAAACTGGGCCGCAGCACCGAGGCGCATCACGCCGCGATCCGCTATGCCTCTGAGCGCAAACGCGAGGTGCCCCGGCATCTGTGCACTTTGGCCGAGGCCTTTGACGCCCTGGGCGTCGCCTATGGCAGCCATGACGATATGGACGGCGAAACCCGCGAGCGTTTTTCCATGATCGGCGCGCGGATTTCGGAATTCCCCACCGCGCATGAGGCGGCGGCGGCGGCGCGGGCGATGGGTGATCCGGTGCTGATGGGGGCGCCGAATGTGGTGCGCGGCGGCTCGCAATCGGGCAATATCGCCGCGACCGATCTGATCGCCGCCGGGCTTTGCGATGCGCTGGTCTCGGATTACTACTACCCCGCGCTGGTGCAGGCGGCCTTCCGGCTGGTCGATCTCAGGCTGAAAACCTTGGCCGAAGCCTGGGCGATGATCTCGACCCGCCCCGCCGAGATCCTCCGCCTCGCCGACCGCGGGCATCTGGGCTACGGCATGCGCGCCGATGTGACGGTGGTGAATGCCGAGACCCGCAGCGTTGAAGCGACCATCTCCGGTGGCCGCCTGACCTATCTGGCGGGCGAGGCCGGGCGGCGGTTTCTGGGCGCGGATGCCGGGCTGCAACTCGCCGCGGAGTGACCGCCCGGCGAGGCGCTGACGCCCGGCAGGCAGATCCCTCAGCCGCCGTAGGCCTCCAGAAACGCTTCAATCTCCAGCGACCGGAAGTCCTGCAAGGCGCCGCGCAGACGGGCATGGTCCCAATCCCACCAGGCCAGCGCCATCAGCCGCTCGGCAATCGGCGCGGCAAAACGCGCCCGCAGGGGCACGGCGGGCACCCCCGCCACGATCATGTAAGGGGCAACATCGCGGGTCACCACCGCGCCCGCCGCCACCACCGCCCCATGCCCAATGGTCACCTCGGGCTTGACGATCACCCCATGCCCCAGCCAGGTGTCATGGCCGATCACCGAGCGCCGCGCCGCGCGGGCGGCAAAGAAATCCGCATCCGCCGCGACATCATCCCAGTAATATTCCGAACGATAGAGGAAATGGTGCAGGCTGGCGCGGTCCATCGGATGATCCGTCGGCCCCACCCGGCAAAAGGCCGCGATATTGGCGAACTTGCCGATCCGGGTATTGGCAATGTCGCAAAACCGCTCGCAATAGCTGTAATCCCCCAGTTCGGAATTCAGCAACCGCGCGCCCTCACCCACCTCACAAAACCGCCCCAGCGTCGAGGCCACAACCTCGGCCCCCGCATGCAGCAGCGGCCGCCCTTCGGATAGTTTCGCCATCATCCCGCTCCCCGGAAGGGCACACCCGCCCCCCTTTGCTTCGTTCCAAATATCCCCGCCGGAGGCTTCCCCGGCCGGGACCCTAGCGCGACCCGCCGATCAGTTTCCGACGGATCTTGCCGGAAACCCAATCCATCAGCATCACCAGCAGAATGATCAGCACGATATAATAGCTGACCTCCTCCCAATCGCGCTGGGTGATGATCGCCTGCGTCAGCAACAGCCCGATGCCGCCGCCGACAATTGCCCCGATCACCGTGGCGCTGCGGGTGTTTGACTCGAGGTAATAGAGCAGCTGCGACAGGATCACCGGCGCGATCTGCGGCAAGACGCCAAAGCGGTTGCGCTGCAGGGCATTGGCCCCGGTGGCGCGCAGCCCCTCCACCTGTTTGCGGTCGGAATTCTCCAGCGCCTCCGAGAAGAGCTTGCCGAAACTGCCGGTATCGGTCAGCAGGATCGCCAGCGCCCCGGTCAGCGGCCCCGGCCCGAAAGCACGGCTGAGCACGATGGTCCAGATCAGCCCGTCCACCCCGCGCAGAAAGTCAAAGAGCCGCCGCATCAGCTGCCGCACCACGCCGCTCGGCGCGAACCCCTTGGCCGAGAGAAAGGCCAGAGGCAGCGCGATCAGCCCGGCACCAAAGGTGCCCAGAAACGCCATCAAGAGGGTCTCGAACAGCGCCCAGGCCACATCCGAATGCCGCCAGACGGCGTTGTGCCAAAAATCATCCGCCATTCCCGCGATGTTGCTCTGTGCCGGGTCAAGACGCGGCGCGGTGGTGGCGAGGGTCAAGAGTTCCAGCGGCGATTTGCCGAAATAGGGGCTGTCGAGGGTGAAAAAGAACATCTCCCAGCCCGCGAAGCGGCGGAACACCTCGACCTTGGATTTGGTCACCGTCAGGCGGCCACCCTCCGTCGTCACCCCCACCCGCGTGCGGCTGGCGCTGATCCAGTCCGGCACCGTGCCATCGGGCGTGGTCAGGGTGATGCCCGCCGGGGTCTGCGCAATCTCCAGCACACCATAGCCCGCGATCTGCATCTCTGCCCCCGCGGGCCCGATCAGCACGGTTTCATCGCCGGGCAGCGCGACCCGCGTCGCCTCCCCCTCGGCCGTCACCCAATCGGGCCAGCGGTCGGCGGGATAGGTGCCCTTGCGCTCGCCCTCGATCGAGACGGAGGTCTCGCCCGAGCGGCTGTCGCGGGTGACATGGGTCTTGTAGCTCCAGAAATCCGACAGAAGGATCGCGGCATTTTCCGGGCGCAGCCGTCCGGCCAGACCACCGATGTCAAAGGCAAAGAAAATATAGGTCAGATAGGCCAGCAGCACGGCGGGCACCGCCAATGCGCGCAGCTTTTTGCGGGCAAAGAGGCGGTCGGCCTCGCGTTTCGCAGGGGCCTCTCCGGCCCCGAAATCCATCGCAACCATCAGTGGCTCTCCCCGGTGATCTTGTTGCGCCAATAGCTGGACAGCTGGTCAAAGGTGACGATGGCGGCAAAGAGCAAGAGAAAGATCGCGGCGGCGGCGGCGTAACGACCCTGCCCCCAGCCAATGGCGATCTTCAGCTCATAACCGATGCCGCCCGCGCCGACGAAGCCCAGAATGGCCGAGGCGCGGATGTTGATCTCGAACCGCATCAGCATGTAGGAGAGCCAGTTCGGCGCCACCTGCGGGATGATCCCCAGCCAGACCCGCTGGAACCAACTGGCCCCCACCGAGGTCAGCCCCTCCACCGGTTTCAGATCGGCGTTTTCGGCCACCTCCGAGAATTGCTTGCCCAAAGCACCGATGCTGTGAAAGGCGATGGCGAGCATGGCGGGCACCGGCCCGCCGCCGAGCAAAAAGATCAGGACGAGCGCAATCACCACATCGGGCATCGCCCGGGTGATGTCGAGGATCCGCCGCAGCGGCCCGACCAGCGCGGGCATGGGCGCCAGCCCCGGTGTGGCCAGCAGCGACAAAAGCCCCGCAAAGAGCGCGCCCAACAGGGTGGAAACCGCGGCGATGTTCACCGTCTCGATCAGCGCGGGCAGAAATTGCAGCATCAGGGCGGGCAGATCGCGCCAGTCGCGCAGGGCTTCGGAGATCAGCTCCTGCGGAAAGTCAAAAACGCGGTGCAGGCCGGACCAAAAGCCCCCCGCATTGCGCGCATCGGCCAGATCGAAACCGCCCGCCATCAGGAGCACAAAGATCGTGAGCAGGATCCCGGTATAAAGCCGCTTGCGCTGCGTCATCGCCATGTAGTCGGCCCGGATCGCCGTCAGATCGCTCTCTGCCCTGACCCCGCCGCCCGCAGCGCCGCTGCTGCGCTGTACCACTTGCCCGCTCATCCGCGCCCCCGTCCTGACCCGGACCCGCCCCAAAGGACGCGGCCCATGAAAAAGAGCGGGCCCCGCAAGAGGCCCGCCCGATGGTACTGAAAAGTCTTAGTTACCCAAGGATTTGCGCGCCGCGATGATCGAGGCATATTGGTCGTGGGTGACGGGGATAAAGTCTTTTGCATCACCCTGAGCCACACCATAGGCGCAGTCTTTGTCAGTCTCGTGAAGGTCCGCGGTCAGTTGCGTGACTTTTTCCTTCACATCCGCCGGCAGCGCCTTGCGCACCACCATCGGACCTTCGACGATCAGGTTGGATTGCCAGATCTGCACCAGATCGTTCATGTCGACGAGGCCCGCATCGGCAGCCTTGCGCAACGCGCCGGTGTTATAGCCGTCTTCCCAGTTGCCCAGACCGTCGGCCCAGGTCACGCCTGCATCCACATCGCCATTGGCCACGGCAACGATGGTCTGCTCATGGCCGCCGGTGAATTTGATGTCGCCGAAGAACTCGCCCGGCTTCATCGAATAGCCCGCCGCGGTGATCTCGATGTTCGGGATCAGATAGCCCGAGGTCGAGTTGGGATCGCCAAAGCCAAAGCTCTTGCCCTTGAGATCGGCGAGCGTGGTGATGCCGCTGTCCTTGCGGGCAAAACCGATCGAGTAATAGCCGATCGAGCCATCTTCGTTCTGCTTCACCAGCACCGGCTCAACCGCTTCCGGGTCGGTCAGGTAGATCTTGGCATAGGACGAAGCACCCAGCCAGGCCATGTCAAGCGTACCGCCGAGCAGGCCCTGGATCACGCCGTCATAATCGGCCGGGGTGAAAACCTTGACCGGCACGCCCAGCGCCGCTTCGATTTTCGCGCGGTAGCATTCGTTCGAGGTCATCCGGTCCTGCGCGTTTTCACCGCCGAGGATGCCGATGTTGAATTCCTTGATCTCCTGCGCCGAGAGCGGTGCGGCGAGGGTCGAGCTGGCC
Source organism: Phaeovulum sp. W22_SRMD_FR3 (assembly GCF_052113705.1). Taxonomy (NCBI): domain Bacteria; kingdom Pseudomonadati; phylum Pseudomonadota; class Alphaproteobacteria; order Rhodobacterales; family Paracoccaceae; genus Phaeovulum; species Phaeovulum sp. W22_SRMD_FR3. Next base: position 30,473 of record NZ_JBGQOG010000023.1, read on the forward strand.
AAAAGCGCCAAAAGCAGTTTTTTCATGGTCTCTCTCCGGTTTGTACTGCGGCCCCCTTCGGGGTGCCGGTGTTCGGGGTCTGTGAAAGGGTCGGTCTGTGAAAATTCAGTCAGCCAGCAGTTTTTGCGCATAGGCGGCATCGGCCGCCTCCGGCGTGCCGCCATCGGTGTCATGCGCCGCCAGCGCCTCGATCGAGGTCGAGGTGGCGGCCTCGGAAAACGAGGCATCCGCGCCATAGATCTCGCGCGCGGCAGAGGTGGTCAGTTGCGCGGGCGCGCCGTCAAAGACGATGCGTCCGGCCCGCATGCCGATCACCCGGTCGCAATAGCGGCGCGCGGTGTCCAGCGTGTGAAGGTTGGCGATGACGGTGCGGCCATCCTCTTCATGGATGTCGCGCAGGGCCTGCATCACCACCTGCGCATTCATCGGATCGAGGCTGGCAATCGGCTCATCGGCCAGAATGAATTTCGGGTCCTGCATCAGCGCGCGGGCAATCGCCACGCGTTGCTGTTGCCCGCCCGAGAGCGCCTCGGCGCGTTTACCGGCCTGCTCGGCAATGCCAAGGCGGGCCAGAATGTCGATGGCGCGGTGGATATCCTCGCGCGGCCAGAGGCTGAACAGCGTCTGCAAGGTGCCGCGGCGGTTGAGAAGGCCGTGGAGGACGTTCGAGACCACATCCATCCGGGGGACGAGGTTGAACTGCTGAAAAATCATCGCGCATTGGCTTTGCCAGGCACGTTTGTCAGCGCCCTTCAGCGCCAGCACATCGCGCCCGTCGACGATAAGCTGTCCGTCGCTGGCATCCGTCAGCCGGTTCATCATCCGCAGAAAGGTGGATTTCCCCGCGCCGGAACGGCCAATGATGCCGATCATCATCGGGCGTTCCACGGTGAAGGTGGCATTGTCCACCGCCCGCGTCTGACCAAACAGGCGCGTGACGCCCCGCACTTCCATCAGCATCGCATTCCCCAGCAAAAGGCCGCGCTGCCCCGGATGGGTTGGTGCGGCAGGCCTCAGCAACCGGCGCCCGTTGCGGGCCCCTCGTTCGAGGTGGAGGGATAGGGGGCCGTCGTTACAGCCGGGCGGCAGAGGTGCGAAACTTATGTGACAGCCCCCCCCTGCGCCCGCCCCCCACCTTGTGCCCGATGGGACGGGCCGGGCACGCTTGGCCCGGCAAAACACGCATAGCAGCACGTAGGGACGGGACGCGGAGGTCGGCACGCGGGGACACGGGACACGGGACACGGGACACGGGACACGGGACACGGGACACGGGACACGGGACACGGGACACGGGACACGGGGAAGATCCGCGAGAGCGGCATATCGCGCAATCGCGTGAAGCAGCGCCGGGCAATCTTGTCTGGCCCCTTTTGATATATTACCTTTTCCCGATATGTTGCGACAGGAGCCACGCATGGCAGCCGACCAGAACCCCCTTCCCGATACCGCCCCGACCGACGCGCCCGGTTGCGCTGCGATCTCGACGGAAGAGATGGTGGTGCGCGCCGAAGCGGCTTCGGCCTTTCTCAAGGCGTTGGCGCATGAGGGGCGGCTGATGATCCTGTGCCATCTCTCGGCGGGGGAACGCTCGGTGACCGAGCTGGAGCAACTTTTGTCCGTGCGACAGGCCGCGGTCAGCCAACAGCTCTCGCGTCTGCGCGAAGAGGGGCTGGTGGCATGCCGCCGTGAGGGTAAGGCGATGTATTATTCGCTGGCCGACAGCCGTGCCCAGCGCCTGATCGCCCTGATGTATGAAATGTTCTGCGCACCTGAGGCCGAGCAGGGCACAGAGCTGACCAGCGACGCCGCCTGAGGAGCGGGCCACCTGCCCCGCTCTTTCCTGCCCTGCGCTTCCCGGCCCTGCGTTTTCCTGGGCCGCAAACGACAAACGCCCGCCTGAGACAGGCGGGCGTTTGTCGTGACCGGGGGCCGGTGTCAGCTGCGAAACACCCGGTAGATCGCCGGGATCACCAGCACCGTCAGCAGGGTTGAGCTGAGCAGCCCGAACAGAAGGCTGATCGCCAGCCCCTGAAAGATCGGGTCCGACAGGATCACCACCGCGCCGATCATCGCGGCCAATGCGGTCAGCAGGATCGGCTTGAACCGGATCGCCCCCGCCTCGATCAGGATGTCGAGCGAAGATTTCCCCGTCCGGTCCGCATGCCGGATGAAATCCACCAGCAGGATCGAGTTGCGCACGATGATCCCCGCCAGCGCGATAAAGCCGATCATCGAGGTGGCCGAGAAGGGCGCACCAAACAGCCAATGCCCCCCCATGATGCCGAGGAAGGTCAGCGGAATCGGCGTCAGGATCACCAGCGGCAGTTTAAAGCTGCCAAACTGCGCCACCACGAGGATATAAATCCCCAGAAGCGCCACGCCAAAGGCCGCCCCCATGTCGCGGAAGGTGACCCAGGTCACTTCCCATTCGCCATCCCAGAGCAGCGTCGCCTGCCGCTCATCCACCGGCTGGCCATGCAGCGCCACCTCAGGCTTGGTGCCCGGCGCCCAGTCCATGCGGTCCAGCGCCTCCCCCACTGCGATCATCCCGTAGAGGGGGGCCTCATAATCCCCCGCCATCTCGCCGGTCACCATTTCGGCGAACCGCCCGTTGTGGCGGAAAATCGGAAAACTCGCGGTCTCGGGTGCCACACGGATCACATCGCCCAGCTCCACCACCCCGCGCCCGCCGGGCAAAAGATCAGCGGGGATCGGCGTGGAGAGCGCCGCCGCATCCAGCACCCGCTCCGCCGTCGGCCGCGCGAGGGTGATCGGCAAGGGCACGCGCCCCTCTCCCCGGTGCGAATAGCCCACCACCTGACCACCGTTCAGGATCGAGAGCGTGTCGAAGACATCGCCCTCGGCCACCTGATAGAAATCCAGCTCATCCGAGGCAATCACCGCCCGCAGCCGCCGCGCGGGCGTGCCATAGCTGTCATCGACATCGACGATATAGGGCACACTCTCGAACGCCTTGCGGATCTGCGCCGCCGCCGCGCGCCGTGCCTCGGGCGTCGGGCCATAGACCTCGGCCAGCAGGGTGGCGATCACCGGCGGTCCCGGCGGCAGTTCCACGGTTTTCAGCACGGTGCCCGCGGGCAACGCGAGAGCCGCCAGACGGCTGCGGATGTCCAGCGCGATCTCATGGCTGGTGCGGACCCGGTCGCCCTTCGGCGTCAGGTTGATCTGCACATCCCCCAGATGCGGCTGCGCGCGCAGATAGTAATGCCGCACGAGGCCGTTGAAGTTGAAGGGCGCCGCCGTCCCCGCCTGCGTCTGGACCGAGATCACCTCGGGCAGTTCGGTCACCACCGCCGCCACCGCCTGCGCCACCGCATCGGTGGCCTCGGTGCTGGCGCCTTCGGGCAGATCGACCATCACCGACAGTTCGGATTTGTTGTCGAAGGGCAGGAGTTTGACGGTGACATGCTTGGTATAAAGCAGGCTCAGCGAGCCAAAGGACAGCACCACCACCGCCAGCAAGAAGAACAGCGCCCGCCCCTTGGTCGCAAGGATCGGCCGCGCGAGGCGCGCATAGGCCCGGCCCAGCCGCCCGCCATATTCCCCCGCATCATGGTGCAGCGGGGCTTTGCCGGCGATTTTAAGCATCAGCCAGGGGGTGATCAGCACCGCGACAAAGAAGGAAAAGATCATCGCCGCCGAAGCATTGGCCGGGATCGGCGACATATAGGGCCCCATCAGCCCGGAGACGAAGAGCATCGGCAACAGCGCCGCCACCACGGTCAGCGTGGCGACAATGGTGGGGTTGCCCACCTCGGCCACCGCCGCAATCGCCTGTTCCGCGCGGCTCGGCGTGCGTTCACCTTCGGGCCCCGCCATCCCCCAGTGGCGGGCGATATTCTCGATCACCACGATCGCGTCATCGACCAGAATCCCGATCGAGAAGATCAGCGCGAAGAGGCTGACCCGGTTCAGCGTATAGCCCATGACCCAGGCCGCAAAGAGCGTGAGCAGGATGGTCACCGGAATGACAATCGCCACCACCAGACTTTCGCGCCAGCCAATCGCGATGAAGACGAGGCCGATGATCGAGAGTGTCGCAAGGCCAAGGTGGAACAGCAGCTCATTGGCCTTTTCATTGGCGCTTTCGCCGTAATTGCGCGTCACGGCCAGGGTGACATCCCCGGGGATCAGATTGCCCTTCAGCGCCTCGACCCGCGCGAGGGCCGCCTCGGCCACGACCACGGCATTGGCACCTGCACGCTTGGCCACCGCCAGCGTCACGGCGGGCTGCCGGTGCAACCCCGCGTCATCGCGGGTGACAAAGGCCGCGCGGGCATCATTCAGATCGGGCACATAGGCCACATCCGCCACATCGGCCAGATAGACCGGGCGGCCATCGCGGGCGGTCAGCAAAAGCCCCGCGATCTCGGCGGGCGCGGTCAGCGTCTGCCCCACGGCAAGGTCGATCTGCTGGCCCCCGTCGCGCAGGGTTCCGGCGGAAAACGCCCGGTTCGCCTGCTCCACCTTATAGGCCAGCTGCTGCAGCGTGATGCCGTAAAGTGCCAGCCGCGCTGGATCGGGGGCGATGCGGATCGCCTCATGCGCCTCGCCCACCAGATAGGTCAGGCCGACATCCGGGGTCTTGACCACCTCGGTCTGCACCGCCCGCGCGATCCGCGTCAGGTCATTGGCGCCGAGCGTCGGGCTGGTGAAGGTCAGCCCGACAATCGCCACATCATCAATGCCGCGCGCCACCACCAAAGGCTCGGGTATCCCCTTCGGGATCCGGTCCAGATTGGCGCGGATCTTGTCATGCACCCGCAAGACGGCGGCATCCGACGCGGTGCCCACCTTGAACCGCGCCGTCACCAGCGCGCCATCATCGCTGGTTTGCGAATAGACATGCTCGACGTCATTGATGCTCTGAACCAGAATCTCCAAGGGTTCGGTCACCAGTTTCACCGCATCCTCGGCCTTCAGCCCCGGTGCAGCGATGTGAATATCGACCAAAGGCACCGAGATCTGCGGCTCTTCCTCGCGCGGCAGGCTGATCAGCGCGACAAGGCCCACGGCCAGCGCCGCAAGGATCATCAGCGGCGTCAGCGGCGAGGTGATGAAGGCGCGGGTCAGCCGTCCGGCCAGCCCGAGCTTGGCCTCGGGCGGCAGGGCCGGGGCGGCGGGCGCAGGGGTCAGGTCACTCATGCGGCACCAGCGTTTCGCCAGCGGTCAAACCGCTGAGAATTTCCACCATCGCGGCCCCGTCGATGTGCCGCACAGCGCCCGGCACCACCAGCCGCTGCGAGCCATCGGCCAGCGTCACAAAATCCAGCCCCTCGCGCAGGGTGATATAATCCGCAGGCACCATCAGCGCCGCACGTTCGGCCAGCGGCAATTGCACCAGCACCCGCGCGCCGACGAAACCGGCATCAAGATCGGGCAGCTCGACATCCGCCTGCACCCGCCCCCCCGCGATCAGCGGATAGATCCGCGCCAGACGGCCCGTGGTGGCCCCGCCCGTCAGCTCCACCGTGATCGCATCGCCCAGATGCAGCCCGGCGCTCAGCCGTTCGGGCAGCGAGAGGCGCAGGTAAAAGCCGCCGCCGCCAAGTTCCGCCACCGTCTCGCCCGCCATCACCACGCCGCCGATCGCCTGCGGCACCGTCAGCACCCGGCCCGCAATCGGCGCCAGCACCGCGCCCTCGGCCTGCTGCTGCATCACCACCTGCCGCTCGGCCTCTTGCGCGGCGACCTGCGCGCGCAGCACCGTCACCTGCGTTTGCGCCGTCTCCAGCTTTTGCGTCGTCGTGGCACCGCGCGCGGCCAGATCGGTGGCCCGCGCCAGTTCGGTCTCGGCATTGGAGAGTTGCGCCGTCAGCGCCGCGATCCCCGCCGACAGCGCCTTCAATTGGCTGTCGAGCTTGGGGTCCACCACCCGCGCCAGCTCCTGCCCCGCCGTCACCTCATCCCCCGCCGCCACGCTCAGCGCGGTCAGCGTGCCCCCGAGCCGCGCCCGGGCGGGCAAACGGTCGCGCGCCTCAATGGTGCCAAAGACCGGCTTCCAATCGGTGACCTGTTGTGGTGCGACCCGAAAACCCACCGGTTCCCCGGCCGCCGGGAGCACAGCAGGCAGCGTCGTCAGCCCGATGACCAGGGCAAATACAGGCAGGCGCATGACAGAATCCCTCTCCCGGGCCGAGACCCGTTACATTCATTGTTTTGAATATGAATCCATGCCGCCCGGATTTCAACCCCTTTTCCAAGCCTGCGGCGCTGCGACGGGGCCCGGCGCATCACCGCCCTTTTCCCAAGCGCCGCAATGCGCTAAACCCGGCGCGCAATCTGATGAGGTCTGCCATGCATGATATCCGCGCCATCCGCGAAAACCCGGCCCAATTCGACGCTGCTCTCTCCCGTCGGGGGCTGTCGGCGCTGTCGTCGGAGATCCTCGCGCTGGACGAGGCGCGCCGCGCCTGCATCCTGGCCGCCGAAACCGCGCAGGCCGCGCAAAACGCCGCCAGCAAAGAGGTGGGCGCCGCCAAAGCCCGGGGCGATGACGCGGAATTTGAGCGTCTGCGCGCACTGGTCGCCGAGAAAAAGGCCGAAATCGCCGCGCTGAACGCCGAGGCTGGCGAAAAAGATGCCGCACTCCGCGACATGCTGATGGCGCTGCCGAACCGCCCCGACGCCTCGGTGCCCGATGGCAAGGATGAGGCGGACAATGTCGAGATCCGCCGCTGGGGCAGCCCGCGCAGCCTCGATTTCGCGGCGCTGGAGCATTACCAGCTGCCCGCCGTCAAGGCCGGGATGGATTTTGAAACCGCCGCCAAACTCTCGGGCGCGCGCTTTGTCGTGCTCTCGGGCGCGGTGGCCCGCGTGCAGCGCGCGCTCGCACAACATATGCTCGACACCCATATCGACCAGCACGGGCTGACCGAGACCTGGACCCCGGTTCTGGTGAAACCCGAGATGATGTATGGCACCGGGCAGCTGCCGAAATTCGGCGAGGACAGCTATGAGACGACCAATGGCTGGTGGCTGGTGCCGACCGCCGAGGTGACGCTGACCAACACCGTCTACGGCGACACGCTGGAGGAAAGCGCGCTGCCCAAACGCATGGTCGCCCATACGCAATGCTTCCGCTCCGAAGCGGGCTCGGCGGGGCGCGACACGGCGGGGATGCTGCGTCAGCATCAGTTCGAAAAGGTCGAGATGGTGTCGGTCACCCATCCTGATCAGTCGATGGCCGAGCATGACCGGATGACCCGCTGCGCCGAGGCGATCCTCGAAGGGCTGGAACTGCCCTACCGCACGATCGTGCTTTGCACCGGCGACATGGGCTTTGGCGCGGTGAAAACCCATGACCTCGAGGTCTGGCTGCCGGGGCAGAACACCTACCGCGAAATCTCCTCGGTCTCGACCTGCGGTGATTTCCAGGCGCGGCGGATGAATGCGCGGTTCAAACCGGCAGGCGGCGGCAAGCCGGAATTCGTGCACACGCTGAACGGCTCGGGCCTCGCGGTGGGGCGCTGCCTGATCGCGGTGCTGGAAAACGGCCAGCAGGCAGATGGCTCTGTCACCCTGCCTGCCGTGCTGCACCCCTACCTCGGTGGCAAGAGTATCCTGACCGCCGAGGGGCATCTCGCCTGATTTTAAAAATCAGAATGATAAAAGTGAACCGCCGCGCCCTGCGCGGCGTTTTACTGTCATGAAACAGCTCAAAGCCCCCCTCCTGTTGCTCGCGACGTTGGCCTTTGCCATCGCCCCCTTTTTCGCGACCTCCTTCCGGGGCTATGACGGGAATGCCTTCCCCGTTCCCACCATCGACCCGCCGATCCAACCTGCGGGCTGGGCCTTTTCGATCTGGGGGCTGATCTACCTCGCCCTCATCGCCCATGCGGCCTTTGGCCTTGTCGCGCGGCGGAACGACCCCGCCTGGGACAGGGTCCGCTGGCCGCTTATCCTGTCGCTCGGTCTGGGCGCGAGCTGGCTGGAGGTGGCCCAACGCGCCCCCGTGCTGGCCACGCTGCAGATCATCCTCATGCTGCTCACCGCGCTCTGGGCGCTCTGGCGCGCCCCCTATCAACGCGACCGCCTCCTCCTTCTCTTCCCGCTGGCGATCTATGCAGGCTGGCTGACCGCCGCCACCGGCGTCTCTCTGGGCGTGGTGATCATCGGCTATGGCATCGCCAGCCCGCTTCTGACGAGCGCCGCCATGCTGACCCTGATCGCCGCCATCGCGATGGCGATGCAACTCGCCCTCGACCGCGCCCCGGAATATGCGCTGACGGTGATCTGGGCGCTGATCGGCATCATCGTGGCCAATCTCGGCGCCTCGCTGCTCCTGCCCGCAATGGCCGTGACCGGGATCGCGCTCCTCGGTCTTGCCATCATCCGCGTCAGCGCCTGAGGCCGCCGGGGCATTGAGCCCCCTGACAATTGCTTCGTCCCAAATATCCCCGCCGGAGGCATCCGCCGCCCACCCCGGGATGACCGATGCGAAAAAGGGCGAACCCTCACGGCCCGCCCCCTTCCCTTCATCCAGATGTCCCCGCGCCTCAGCGCTTGCTCTTCTCGGGTCCGGTATTGACCGCCGAGTGCTTGCGCAGCCGCGAAGGCGTGTTGAACTTCTTGTCTTTATAGGGGTTTTTCGTCCCCTGATCGCGGAAATGCAGCCGGATCGGCGTGCCCGGCATGTCAAAACTGTCGCGCAGACCGTTCACCAGATAGCGCTGATAGCTGTCGGGCAGCTTGTCGACATGCGTCGCCATCACCACGAATCCCGGCGGCCGGGTCTTGACCTGCGTCATGTAGCGCAGCTTGATCCGGCGCCCGCCGGGGGCCGGGGGCGGGTGCGATTCCGTCATCGCGCCCAGCCAGGCGTTCAGACGCGCGGTCGGGATCCGGCGGTTCCACACCGCATGCGCCTTCAGCACCGCGTCATGCAACCGGTCCAGCCCCTTGCCGGTCTTGGCCGAAACCGTGACCAGAGGCGCGCCGCGCAGCTGCGGCAGAAGCCGCTCAAACGCCTCGCGCAGCTCGTTCAGCTTGGCGGGTTTGTCTTCCTCAAGGTCCCATTTATTGGCGGCAATCACCACCGCACGGCCCTCGGATTCCGCATAATCGGCGATGCGCAGATCCTGCTGTTCGAACGGGATATCCACATCGAGAAGCACGACGACAACCTCGGCAAAGCGCACCGCGCGCAGACCATCGGCGACCGAGAGCTTCTCGACCTTGTCGTTGATCTTGGCCTTCTTGCGCATCCCGGCGGTGTCAAAGATCCGCATATGGGTGCCCATGAATTCGGTCTGCACCGAAATCGCGTCGCGGGTGATTCCCGCCTCCGGGCCGGTCAGCAGACGGTCCTCGCCGATGATCTTGTTGATCAGCGTCGATTTCCCAGCATTCGGACGGCCAATTACAGCGATCTGCAGCGGTTTGAGTTTGGTCGGCGCCTGATAGGCGTCTTCGTCTTCCGAGCCCTCTTCCACATCCACATCGGTTTCCGGCGTGGTCAGCGCGGCTTTCGCCTCGAACTCATCGGCCAGCGGCATCAGCACGCGGTAGAGATCGTCCATCCCCTCGCCATGCTCGGCCGAGATCCGCAGCGGCTCGCCCAGACCAAGGCTCCAGGCCTCCATCGCGCCGATTTCCCCGGCGTGACCTTCGGATTTATTTGCCGCCACAATCACATGCGCGTTCTTACGGCGCAGGATATCGGCGAAAATCTCATCAGCCGGGGTCACCCCCACCCGCGCGTCGATGACGAAAAGGCAGATATCCGCCTCGTCCACCGCCCGCTCGGTCAGGCGCCGCATCCGGCCCTGAAGACTGTCATCATCCACCAGTTCCAGACCGGCGCTGTCCACAACAACAAACCGCAGATCGCCCAGCTTGGCGGCGCCTTCGCGCAGGTCACGCGTCACCCCCGGCTGGTCATCGACCAGCGCCAGACGCTTGCCGACCAGACGGTTGAACAGCGTGGATTTGCCCACATTGGGCCGGCCTACAATGGCCATCGTAAAGCTCATGGTGCCCTCCTTGGGCAGACGCCTTCCGGACGTATTCCGGGGCGCAAGCGGCCCCCATACACGGAATTTCCGTCAGCGGAAAGCGTGAAGCTGCGCGTTCTCGCCCAGAACATAGAGCGTGCCGCCCGCCACGACCGGTGCCGAAGATGCCCCGCCCGGGATCGCCGCCTGCCCCAACAGGGCGCCGGTCGCCGGATCAAAGGCCTGCAAGGCCCCGTCACCCGAGGCCACGAAGAGACGACCGCCCGCCAGAACCGGGCCGTAATGCGCCACGATCTCGTTCTGCTTCTTGACCTTTTCCTTGGTGAAATAGGGCAAGGCCACCGACCAGAGCGCATCCCCCGTCGCCGCATCAATCCGCATCAGCTGCGATTCGTCCGAGACGAGGAAGATCGAGCCGCCCGCCACCTGCACCGGGCTGACCGCGCCTTCGGGCGCCGTCCAGATCCGCTCGCCCGTGGCCAGATCAAAGGCGCCGAGTTTCCCGGCGGAAGACCCCGCATAGACCACATTGCCCACGATGACCGGATCGCCGGTCAGATCGGTGACGCTGGCATAGGCCCGGCCCAGCCGCGCCCCCGCCACTTTCGCGGTCCAGAGGTTCAGGCCACTTTTGCGCAGCGAGGTGACCATTTCGCCGGAGGCAAAGGGAAACACCACCGTGGTCGCATTGGCCGCCGGAGCCGAGACACCGGTCACCCCCGAGGGCGAGGGCGTGCCCGGCAGCTGCCATTGCACGCGGCCATCCGAGGCGCGGATCGCCCAGCCCGAAGCATCGCGCGCCACGACATAGACCATCCCGTCGCGCACCGTCGGTGCACCGCCCACGGCGGCGTCGAAATCCTGCCGCCAGCGCACGGCACCCGTTGCCGCATCCAGCGCGATCAGCTCACCAAAGCCGGTGGTCGCGTAGACCGTGCCCGCGTCATAGGCCAGACCACCGCCCGAGGCGTCATCGGCGCTTTCGGAGGCGGGCGAGAGATCTGCGGTCCAGAGCGTCGCGCCGTTGGTGGCGGTCGCCGTCACATCCGAGCGGCTGTCGAGCGTGTAGATGCGCCCTGCCCCCACCACCGGATCGGCGGTGATGCGGTGCTTGCGGCCGCCGCCGGTGCCGACATTGGCCGACCAGACCGGGGTCAGCCCGCCGCCCGGCAGCGCGGCCTGCACCAGATCATGCGCGGCATTGCCCGCACGATGCGTCCATTCGGCATTGGCCTGCACGCCCGGCAAGCGCAACGCGGGCAGCGCGGCCCCCGGCACCGGCGTGGCGGAGGGCCCGGCGACGACCCCGGTCAACAAATCCCGCGGCGCCAACCGCTCTCCCTGCAGGATGGGTTCCTTGGGCGCGCAGGCGGTCGCCAGCGCCAGTAAGCTTACGAGGCCGATGCGTTGGGTAAGGGTCACGCCGTCATCTCCTTTGTGGGCTTGCGGGGCCTTCGGGTCGGGTGCCGCGTCGCGCCGCCCCCAGCCCCAGCGCCCCTGCCCGAGGTCATTCTGCCTTCGGATCCGCACCGAGCGTCACAATCAACTCGGACGCCCGCCGACGCAAGCCCGCCGTCAGATCCGCTTCGCGCAGGATCTGCCGGGCCAGCGCCACGGCTTCATCTTTCTTGCCATCGCGCACCAGCGCAAGGGCCTGCTGCTCTTGGGCCAGCAACCGATAGGGCGCACCGGGGGCCGCCAGCGTGGCGAGGATGGCGTCACGATCTGCCGCGGGCATATCGGCACCGCCAAGGATCACCAGCTTCAGCTGCGCCAGCTGCCGCAGGCTGTCGGGCAGCGTCGCGTCTTCGGCAATGGTCTGCAGCTGTTTTTGCGCGGTCACCGCATCATCGCCCGAGAGCGCATCAGCCGCGATCAGAAACTCGACCATTGCCTGACGGCCGCTGCCATCCACCGTGATCTCGCGCAGTTTTTCGCCCGGCGCATCGGAATCGACCGCTGCCATCACCGCATCGCCAAAGGCCTGCGCCCCGGCAGCGTCCCGCGCCTTTTTCCACTCGGCATAGGAGGCACCACCGACGATGAGCACCACCGCCGCCACACCGATCCAGCCATAGCGTCTGAAAAAGGCGAACAGGCGGTCGCGGCGGACCTCATCGGTCACTTCGTCAATGAAACTGTCGGTATCGCTCATGCCTGTCTCCTCGTGCCCGGGCTCGCTCGGGCCGTTGGCCCTGTCTTACACGCAAGTGGCGGGCCTTGCCAAGTCATCCGCCCACCCCGCGCTGCCGCCAAGACCTTGATCGGCAGGATCTTTGCCGGGGCCTTGCGCAAAAGTGAAACCCGGGCTGCCGCCCCGCCCGCCCCGCATGGCAAAACGGCGGAGCCCTGCCCCGCCGTTTCCGGTTCTTTTATCGCCGCTCAGTGGCTGTCTTTGCCGACTTCCGCGCCACGGCAGCCCTTGAGGAAGCTCAGATCGGCCCCGGTATCGGCGCCCTCCACAAAGCTGTTGTGCAAGAAGGCATAGCCCGCCTCGGGCGGTGCTTCGCGCGGGGTCCACTTGGCCAGACGCGCGGCCAGCTCATCCTCCGAAATATCGAGATGCAGGCGGCGGTTCGGCACATCCAGCTCGATGAAATCGCCGTTCTGCACCACCGCCAGCGGGCCACCGGCCGCCGCTTCCGGCGAGGTGTGCAGGACGACGGTGCCATAGGCGGTGCCCGACATCCGCGCATCCGAGATCCGCACCATATCGGTGATGCCCTTGCGCAGGACCTTCGGCGGCAGGCCCATATTGCCGACCTCCGCCATGCCCGGATAGCCTTTCGGGCCGCAGTTCTTCAGCACCATCACGCAGGTCTCGTCGATGTCGAGCGCCTCATCGTTGATCTTGGCCTTGTAATCGTCGATGTCCTCAAAGACGACCGCCCGGCCCCGGTGCACCATCAAGGATGCGGTCGCGGCCGAGGGTTTCAGCACCGCACCTTTGGGTGCCAGATTGCCCTTGAGCACCGCGACACCACCCGAGGCGGTCAGCGCCTTTTCGGTCGGCAGAATGACGTCCTCGTTCCAGTTGGTGACGTCCTTCACCTCATCCCAGATGGTTTCCCCCGAGACGGTCAGCGCGTCCTTGTTCAACAGACCCGACTCGCCCAGACGTTTCAGCACCACCGGCAGACCGCCCGCATAGAAGAATTCTTCCATCAGGTATTTGCCCGAGGGCATCAGGTTCACAATCGTCGGCACGTCGCGGCCACAGCGGTCCCAATCATCCAGCGTCAGATCAATGCCGACCCGGCCCGCCATGGCGAGCAGATGGATCACCGCATTGGTCGAACCGCCGATGGCCCCGTTGGTGCGGATCGCGTTTTCAAACGCCGCTTTGGTCATGATATCCGAGGGTTTCAGGTCATCCTTGACCATCTGCACGATGCGCCGTCCGGTCATCTGCGCCATCACGCGGCGGCGGCTGTCCACCGCCGGGATTGCCGCATTGCCCGAGAGCGCCATGCCAAGCGCTTCCGCCATCGAGGCCATGGTCGAGGCGGTGCCCATCGTGTTGCAGGTGCCCGACGAGCGGCTCATCGACGCCTCGGCCTCCAGGAATTCCTCCTGCGTCATCTCACCCGCCTTCACGGCTTCGGAGAATTTCCACAGATGCGTGCCCGAGCCGACCCGCTCACCGCGGAAATAGCCGTTCAGCATCGGCCCGCCGGTAACGACGATCGAGGGGATATCGGTCGAGGCCGCGCCCATCAGCAGGCTCGGCGTGGTCTTGTCGCAGCCCACCAGCAGCACCGCGCCATCCATCGGCTGGCCGCGCATCGCCTCTTCCACCGCCAGCGCGGCGAGGTTGCGGTACATCATCGCCGTCGGGCGGAAGGTGTTTTCCGAGGCCGAGAACACTGGCACTTCCATCGGGAAACCACCGGCCTCCCAGACGCCGGCCTTCACCTTCTCGGCCAGATCGCGCAGATGCCCGTTGCAGGGCGTCATGTCAGACCAGGTGTTCAGAATGCCGATGATCGGGCGACCATCAAACAAATCATGCGGATAGCCCTGGTTCTTCATCCAGCCGCGGTGATAGATCACATCGCGCGAGGTGCCGCCGTACCATTCTTGCGAGCGCAGTTTGCGCGGCCAGGGTTTCGGGGTAAAGCCCATGAATATCTCCCGCGGATCAGAGGGCGCGCACGGTGACGAGGCCCGAGGGCGCCGCAACCTGCAACGGATTGGACAAAGGCAGCCCGAAATCGGGTGCCGAAATTTCAAAGACATCGCCCGCTTGCGTCTCAACGCCCGCCGCAAAGCTCAGCGTTGCGGTGCCGAACATATGCACATGCAGATCGCCCGGCTGGCAGAAGATGCCGTATTTGAAATGGTGATGTTCAAGGTTTTCAAAGCTGTGCGACATGTTGGCGCTGCCCGACAGGAACGGCGCCTCAAAGATCACCTTGCCGCCGCGCAGCACCCGGCTGGTGCCGCGAATGTCGGCGGGCAGCTCACCCACCAAAAGCTCGGGGCCAAACGAGGCCTGCCGCAGCTTGGAATGCGCGAGGTAGAGATAGTTGATCTTTTCCGTCACATGGTCGGAGAATTCATTGGCGAGGGACCAGCCCACCCGGCAGGGCGTGCCATCCGCGGCAATCAGGTAATAGGCGGCCAGTTCCGGCTCTTCGCCGCCATCCAGCGCGAAACCCGGGCTGACCAGCGGCTGGCCGGTGCCGAGCGCTGCGTGACCGGTGCCCTTGTAGAACCATTCCGGCTGCGCGCCGACCTCGCCCGCGGCGGGTTTGCCGCCCTCGATGCCCATTTTGAACATCTTCATCGAATCGCTCATGCCCTTGGTGTCGGCATGCATCGCATCGCGCGCCGAGGCCGAGCCGGTATGCGTCAGGCCGGTGCCGGTCAGGAACATATGCGCCGGATCCGGGTGCCGCAGCGGCATGTCGAGCGCACCGCGCGCGACCAGCGCCAAGAGGTCGACCGCCTCGCCAAGCCCCAGTGCCTGCACCTTTTCGGCCAGCCCCACACCCTCGGCCATGGCCGCCTGCGCCAGCGCGAAGATCGTCTCCACGCCCTGAACGCGGCGCGCATCCGCGCCGTTACGGCAGATCACGCCGCCGCCGATCACCTGTGACAGATGCATTTAAAGCTCCTCGTATTCCTCCCGCCGGACAGCCTCCCACCCGGTCGCCGCAGGATAGGGGGCCATGGCTTGCCAAACAAATTACATATCGGTCTGCAAGCATACCATTACGGGTATATGTTAACGAAATCAGCTGATCGGCGCCGCAATCGCCTCGCCGATCATCGCATACATCCGCGCGGCGGCGGGCGAGAGGGCACGGTCGCGCAGGCTGACCAGCGAATAGGGGGCGATGGTGACCTCTTGCGCGAGATCAAGCGCGACAAGATCCGAGGTCACCCCCGGCCCGGCAAAGAGATCCGCCACCTCGCGCGCCAGCGGTGCAATGCTCTGCGTACGCCCCAAAAGCGCCGCGACCATCATCAGCGAGGTGGTGTTCACCAGCTTGGTCGGCGGCGTTACCCCCTCGGCCAGAAAGGCGCGGGTCAGCGCCTCGCGGATCGGGGTTCCGGCGGGCTGCACCACCCAGGGCCAGGCGGCCAGCTGCGCCGTCCCGATGTTGCGCAGTCGCGCCAAAGGATGGCTCCGATGCGCCAAAAACGCCACGCGTTCGGGCCAGGCCGAGCGGGCGTGAAATAAAGTCGCGTCCATTTCCAAGGGGATACGCGACAGAACAAAGTCAAACTCGCGCGCCATCAGCCTTGTGATCAGCGCCCGGCTGGGGGCGACGGCGGCATGGACCTGCACCTGCGGATGGGTGTTTTGCAATTTGGTGATCGCCCCCACCACAAAGCCCACGGCGGCCCCGGTCACCGCGCCCACATGCACCTCGCCCGCCGAGCCGGCCTTCAGCTCTTCCACCTCGCGGGCGATGTCCTGCATCTCGCGGCTGAGGGCCTGCGCGCGACGCGCGACGGCCACCCCCAGCTCGGTCGGCTCCATGCCTTTCGAGCGCCGCTCAAACAAGGGTGCGCCGATCAGCGCCTCAATCTCCGAGAGCATGCGCGAGGCGGCGGGCTGGGTGATCGCCATCACCTCGGCCGCGCGGCTCAGCTGACCATGCGTCGCCACCGCGTCGATCAGCCGGAAATGCGTCAGTTTCAGCGGATGTGACGGGTATTTCATAACCGGATCTCCATACCAAAGCCGCTATATCACTCAGCTAAAGCCGGGTGCGGCCTGCTGTCAAACGCCAAGATGCGAAAAGGGGCCCGAAGGCCCCTGTCGATATCGCATCCCGGCGGGGTCGCTCAGTCGTGAAAGGCGGCGGTGGTGACCCGCTCGCCCAGCATGAAGGCATCCGCCACCAGCCGCAGCGGGCTGAGATCGGCGTCGCTTTCGCGCGACGACAACAGCTCCGAAAAGCGGCGGTAGATGTCGGGATATTCGCCCAAAGGCGCCACCGGATGCGCCACGCCGTCCACCGCCATATGCGCACCGCCATCGCTGAGATCCAGCACCTGCCCGGAGGCGTTGATGCGGATGTTCCAGCTTTGAGGGCCCTCTTGCCGCCAGTCAAACACCGCCTTCACCGGCGCGCCGGTGACGGTGGCAATCTCCATCTCAACCCCGATCGGGGTCTGGCGGTTCTCGGGGGTTTCGAGCTGCGCGCGGGTCACATGCATCGGCCCCGGCACCACGGTGGTCAGCAGGCTGAGCGCGTTGATGCCCGGATCAAAGACGCCAAAGCCGCCCGGCTGCCAGATCCACTCCTGGTTCGGGTGCCAGCGGCGGACATCCTCTTTCCAGGTGATCTCGACATTCTCCAGCACCCGCTCGGCCAGCCAGTCGCGCGCCGCCGCCGCTGCCGCCGCATGGCGCGAATGCCAGGTGGCGAACAAAACCACACCGGCCTCGCGCGCGGCCTGCACCATCGCCTCTGCCTCGCCCATCGTCGCGGCAGGGGGTTTCTCGATCAGAAGATCACGCCCCGCCGCCACCGCCTTCAGCACCATTTCGGTGCGCACGGCGGGCGGGGTGCAGAGCGCCAGCGCCCCCTCCGGCCCGTTTTGCAGGAAGTCGTCGAAATCGGTGAAGTTCGGCACCCCCTCCACCGTGCCATGCCGCGACACCGCCGCCACCAGCCGGAAATCCGGATTGGCCGCAATCGCCGGCAGATGCTGGTCGCGGGCGATCTTGCCCACGCCCACCAGGATCACATCATGCATCGGATCACCCCTGTTTGCTGCGGTTCCAGACGTCAAAGATCACCGCCGCGAGCAGCACCAGACCCTTGATCACCTGTTGATAGTCAATCCCGATCCCCAGGATCGACATGCCGTTGTTCATCACGCCCATGATCAGCGCCCCGATCACCGCGCCCACAACCTTGCCCGCGCCGCCCGACATCGAGGCGCCGCCGATGAACACCGCCGCGATCACATCAAGCTCGAACGACACACCCGCCTTCGGCGTTGCGGTGTTCAGACGGGCGGCAAAGATCAGACCCGCCAGCGCCGCCAGCATCCCCATGTTGATGAAGGTGAGGAAGGTCAGCCGCTCGGTCTTGATCCCCGAGAGTTTGGCGGCCTTTTCATTGCCGCCCAAAGCATAGACCCGCCGCCCCAAAGTGGTCGAGGAGGTCAGGAAACTATAGGCGCCAACCAGAATCCCCATCGTGATCAGCACGTTCGGCAGGCCGCGATAGGTGGCCAAAAGCCAGGAGATATAGATGATCGCCGCGGAGAGAACGATGTTCTTGCCCCAGAAAAAGCCGACCGGCTCGGTCTCGATATTGTATTTCAGCGCCTGTTTGCGGCTGCGCAGCGACAAAAAGACGATGATCAGCGCGACCACGGCGCCGAGGATGACGGCGGTCCAGTTCGGTTTGTCGGGGCCGAAGATGTCGGGGATGAACCCGGTCGACATCAGCTGAAAGCTTTTCGGGAAAGGCCCGACCGATTGCCCGGCCAAAAGCCAGAGGGTCGCCCCGCGGAACACCAGCATCCCCGCCAGCGTCACGATAAAGGAGGGGATCCGCCAATAGGCAATCCAATAGCCCTGCGCGGCGCCGATCAGCGCCCCCACCACCAGACAGACCGGCACAACGACCAGCACCGGCCAGTGCCAGTTCACCACCATCACCGCCGCCAGCGCGCCGACAAACCCCACCACCGAGCCGACCGAAAGGTCGATATGCCCCGCCACGATGACCAGCAGCATCCCGCAGGCCATGATGATGATATAGCTGTTTTGCAGGAAGATGTTGGTCAGGTTCACCGGCTTCATCAGCGTGCCGTCGGTGGCCATCTGGAAGAACACCATGATCGCCACCAGCGCGATCATCATCCCATATTCGCGCAGATGCCCCTTTAGGTAACTGCCCATTGATCCTTGTGCCATCGCTCTGCCCCTCAGCCCCTGACGATCATCGACATGATTTTTTCCTGACTGGCTTCCGCCGCCGTCAGCTCTCCCGCAAAGCGGCCCTCATTCATCACATGGATGCGGTCGCACATGCCCAAAAGCTCGGGCATCTCGGAAGAGATCATGATCACGGCCTTGCCGCGTGCCGCCAGCTCATTGATGATATTGTAAATTTCAAACTTTGCGCCGACATCGATGCCCCGCGTGGGTTCATCAAGGATCAGCACATCCGGATCGGTGAACAGCCATTTCGACAGCACCACCTTTTGCTGGTTGCCGCCCGAAAGGTTCATCACCTTCTGGAACACCCCCGGCGTGCGGATCGCCATCGCGGTCCGGTAGCCCTCGGCGACGTTCTGCTCCTGGCTCGGGTTGATCACGCCGCGGGTCGAGATGCCCGGAAGGTTCGCCAGCGAGGTGTTCTTGAGAATGGATTCCTCAAGGATCAGCCCCAGATGCTTGCGGTCCTCGGTCACATAGGCAAGGCCCGCATCAATCGCGCGCGGCACATCCGACAGATCGACCTCGGCGCCATGCATCCGCGCGGTGCCGGTGATGTCGCGGCCCCAGCTGCGGCCAAAAAGGCTCATCGCGAGTTCGGTGCGCCCCGAACCCATCAGCCCGGCAATCCCCAGAACCTCGCCCGCGCGCACGTTGAAGCAGATGTCGCGGATCACCGCGCGGTCCTGCTCGGGGTGACGCACGCACCAGTTCTCGACCTCCATCACCACCGCCCCCGGATTGGGGGTGCGCGGCGGATAGCGGTGCGCCATGTCGCGGCCCACCATGTCGCGGATGATGCGGTCTTCGGTCACTTCGCCCTGATGCGCATCCAGTGTCGAGATCGAGGCGCCGTCGCGGATGATCGTCACCCGGTCGGCCACTTCGCGGATCTCGTTCAGCTTGTGCGAAATCAGGATCGAGGTGATGCCCTGGCTGCGGAATTCCTTCATCAGCTCCAGCAGCGCGGCACTGTCATTTTCCTGCAAGGCGGCGGTCGGCTCATCAAGGATCAGCACCCGCACTTCCTTGGCCAAAGCCTTGGCGATCTCGACCAGCTGCTGCTTGCCGACACCAAGCTTGCCCACCGGCGTCGCCGGATTTTCCTTCAGCCCGACCTTCGCCAGCAATTTCTCGGTGCGCGAGAAGGTCTCGGCCCAGTTGATCATGCCGTTTTCGGTGATCTCATGGCCCAGAAAGATATTCTCGGCGATGGACAGGAGCGGCACCAGCGCCAGCTCCTGATGGATGATGATCAGGCCCAGCTTTTCGCTGTCATGCGTGCCGCTGAACGCCATTTTGGCGCCGTCATACCAGATTTCGCCATCATAGCTGCCCGCCGGATAGACGCCCGAGAGCACCTTCATCAGCGTGGATTTGCCAGCGCCATTCTCACCGCAGATCGCGTGGATCTCGCCTTTGGCGACGCTGAGGCTGACATTGTCGAGGGCCTTCACACCAGGGAAGGTTTTGGTGATGCCGCGCATCTCCAGAATCGGGGTCATTCCTGCCTCCGTACAGAAGCGAAAGGCCCGCGGGAGGGACTCCCCCCCGCGGGCCAGACGGGGATAGATTACTTCACCTGGTCCATGGTGTAGTAACCCGAACCGATCACCACTTGCTCCCAGTTGGACGCGTCGACTTCGATCGGCTCCAGCAGGTAGGACGGCACGACTTTCACGCCGTTGTCATAGGTGGTGGTGTCGTTGATTTCCGGCTCCGACCCCGAGAGGAGCGCGTCCACCATGCCCACGGTCACCTGTGCCAGCGCACGGGTATCCTTGAAGATGGTCGAATATTGCTCGCCCGCGATGATCGATTTGATCGACTGGACTTCGGCATCCTGACCCGAAACGATCGGCAGCTGCACATCGCCCGAACCATAGCCCACGCCTTTCAGCGACGACAGGATCCCGATGGACAGGCCATCGTAGGGCGACAGGACGCCATGCACCTGCTTGTCGGTGTAGTTGGCCGACAGAAGGTTATCCATACGGGCCTGTGCCACAGCACCATCCCAACGCAGCGTGCCGACTTTTTCCATGCCCATCTGACCCGAGGGGATCACGATGTCGCCGCTGTCGATCAGCGGCTGCAGCACCGACATGGCGCCGTTGTAGAAGAAATAGGCGTTGTTGTCGTCCGGGCTGCCGCCGAAGAGTTCCACGTTCCACGGATGCTGATCCGGGAAGCGCTTCTTCATGCCGTCGACGATCGAGCTGGCCTGCTGCACGCCGACTTTGAAGTTGTCGAAGGTGGCGTAGTAGGAGACGGCGTCGCTGTCGCGGATCAGGCGGTCATAGGCGATGACCTTGATGTCGGCGGCGGCGGCGTTTTCCAGCGCGTTGGTCAGCGTGGTGCCGTCAATCGCGGCCACAACCAGAACATCCACCCCTTTGGTGATCATGTTCTCGATCTGCGCGAGCTGGTTCGGAATGTCGTCCTCTGCATATTGCAGATCGGTGTCATAGCCCGCAGCCTTGAAGCGCTCGACCATCGACTCGCCGTCGGTGATCCAACGGGCCGAGGATTTCGTCGGCATGGCGATGCCCACCAAGCCCTTGTCGGCCGCAATCGCAGTGCTGCCCCAAAGCGAGGCGCCAACCGCCAACGTCGCCATGAATGACGTGAAAACCTTCATATTTCCCTCCCTGATGCCGGCTCCCTTTCCCCGGGCGCGCATTGCCCAGGGTCCTGACCGGTCCGCCGCCACGATAGGCAAGTGGGGGCATAACCGACAAATTCATAATTGTGCATCATCCATATCAGGAACGGTATATTTGTGCCGCAGAGGCCCATTTCCACAGGAATGCGGGGGATGCCGCGAAGGCCTGCGACATTTGTCGTTGCGTCACCTGACATCGCGCGCTGCCAGAGGTTGCGCCAAGACGGGCGCCATCGCCCGGCAAAGAGGCAAAAACCCAGCCAAAGCACCGGCTTCGGTCCGATTCACCCGGCTCCACGTAACGACAAAGGGCGCGGCCACGCCGCGCCCCTGCCCTGAATGCCGGAGAAGATTCGCCTCAGGCGGCCTCTTCTTCCTCTTCTGCCGACTGCCGCGCCCACATGGCGGCATAGCGGCCGTTATGGCTCAGCAGCTCCTCATGCCGCCCCTCTTCGACGATGCGCCCCGCCTCCAGCACCACGATGCGGTCGGCATCGGCAATGGTCGAGAGACGGTGCGCGATGGTGATCACCGTGCGCCCCTGCCCCATCGCCTTCAGGCTTTCCTGAATGTCGCGCTCGGTCTGGGTGTCCAAGGCCGAGGTCGCCTCATCCAAAAGCAGAATCGCCGGGTTCTTCAGGATCGTCCGCGCAATCCCCACCCGTTGCTTTTCGCCGCCCGAAAGCTTCAGCCCGCGTTCGCCCACGGTGGTCTCATAGCCCTCCGGCAGGCTTTCAACGAAATCATGGATGCGCGCGGCGCGGGCGGCGGCCTCCACCTCGGCGCGGCTGGCCTCCGGGCGGCCATAGGCGATGTTGTAATAGATGGTGTCGTTGAAGAGCACCGTGTCCTGCGGCACGACGCCGATGGATTTGTGCAGACTGTCCTGGGTGATGGCGCGCACATCCTGCCCGTCGATCTTCAGCGCGCCGCCGGTCACATCGTAAAAGCGGAACAAGAGCCGCCCGATGGTGGATTTGCCCGAGCCCGAGGGCCCCACAAGCGCCACCGTCTGCCCGGCGGGCACGCTCAGCGTGATGCCCTTCAGGATCGGCCGCGCCGCGTCATAGCCGAAATGCACATCCTCAAACATCACCTCACCGCCGCGGATCTCCAGATCGGGGGCCGCGGGCGCATCGGTGATCTCGGCGGGCTGATGCAAGAGGTCAAACATCTCGCCCATATCCACCAAAGCCTGCCGGATCTCGCGGTAGACGGTGCCCAGAAAGCCGAGCGGCATGGTGATCTGGATCATATAGGCATTGACCATGACGAAATCGCCGACCGTCAGCTTGCCCGCCATCACGCCTTGCGCCGCCATCACCATCACCGCCACCAGCCCGGTGGTGATGATCAGCGACTGGCCGAAGTTCAGCACCGAGAGGCTCTGGCCGGTCCGCACGGCGAGCCGTTCATATTGCGACATCGCGCCGTCATACCGCTCGGCCTCGCGCGCCTCGGCGCCGAAATATTTCACGGTTTCAAAGTTCAGCAGGCTGTCGATGGCCTTTTGATTGGCATCCGTATCCTGATCGTTCATCGCCTTGCGGATCTTGACCCGCCATTCGGTGACCTTGAACGTATAGGTCACATAGGCCCAGATCGTCACCACCACCACGGCCATATACCAGACGTTGAACATCACCGCGAAGATGATGGCCACCATGGTCAGTTCAAGGATCAGCGGCCCGATCGAGAACAGCAGGAAGCGCAAGAGAAAGTCGACGCCCTTCACCCCCCGTTCGATGATCCGGCTCAGCCCCCCGGTCTTGCGGGTGATGTGATAGCGCATCGAGAGGCGGTGAATATGGGTGAAGGTCTCCAGCGCCAGGCTGCGCAGCGCCCGCTGCCCAACCCGCACGAAAACCGCGTCGCGCAGCTCGGAAAAACCGACATTGCCCAGCCGCGCCAGACCATAGGCAATGGTCAGCGCCACCGCGCCGAGCCCCAGCAAGAACCCGTCATCCCGGCTCTCGCCCGCCAGCCCGTCCACCGCCGCCTTGTAGAGGAACGGCGTCGACACCGAGATCACCTTGGCCAGCAGCAGGAACGACAGCGCCAGCACCACCCGCTTTTTCACCCAGGGCGCATTGTCGGGCCAGAGATAGGGCACAACCCCGCGGATCGTGCGCATCCCGCGCGCCTGTGCGGCTGCCTTCTCTGTGGCCTTTTCGCCCGCCTTTGCGGCAGCATCGGCACCTTTGCCCCGTGCATCCGTATCTCGTGACATGCCACGCATTCTGCCTCGCTCCGGGGCTACCCCCTTGCTTTGGTACAAATATCCTCGGGGGGAGGTGCTTTTTCAAAAGCACCGGGGGGCAGACAGCCCCCCGCCCGGTCCGGGCCGCTCGCGCCGCCCCGACCTCCTCTACCCCGTCGCAAGGGGCGCGCCAAGGCCCGCCGCCGCACAGGGGTCACTGCGGCAATGCAAAGACCTGGCCCGGATAGATCAGATCCGGGTTGCGGATCTGGCCCTTGTTGGCGTCAAACACCCGCACATAAAGGAACCCGTCGCCATAGGTGTCGCGCGCGATGCCCCAGAGGGTAAAGCCGGGCTGCACGGTGACCACTTTCGCCGCCACCTGCCCCGGCGCCGGTGCTGCGGGCTGCGCCGCCGCCAGCACTTCCGGCGTCTCGCGGCGGAAGGGCGTTTCGGCGCGGCCGGTCACCCGGCCCCCGGCGCTGACCGCATCGATGCGCAAGGTATAGGTGCCCGGCGCCACGTCCTTGAGCGCGAGGCTCCAGCTGCCATCCGCTGCCACATGGCCCAGTCCCACATCGGCGTTGTTCAGATAGGCGCGCACGAATCCCGGCTGCCCGGCCTCGCCCGCGCCGCGCCCGGTCACGGTGACATCGGTGCCGCTGTCATAGCTGATCGCATCGATCACCAGCTCCGCCGCCGCCGGTGCCAGAACCCGCACCCCGTCTGCATTGGAGACCAGCACCGAAGGTGCGGCAGCCGCCGCAGATGCGCCCGCCACCGTGGCCGCGCCCGTGCCTGTATCCGCGCCCGTGCCCGTGCCTGCAGCCGTGCCCGCGCCCGCTCCGGCACCCAAGGCGGCCGCCGGTGATGTCGCCGCACCATCTGCCGTGGGCGCCGCCGCGCCGGCACCGGTTGCCGCCGCCATATCTTGCGGGGCCGGGGCCTCTGCCCCCGTGGGCTGTGCCACCGGGGCTGATGCCTGTGCCGCCGCGATCTCTTCCGCGCTGCGCGGCGCGATGATCATCGTCTCTGCCGATTGCCGCACCTCGGTCCCGCGCTTGGCGGTCAGTGCCACGATGCGCGGCTGATCCGACAGCGGCAGCGTGAACAGCGCGGCGAATTGGCCGCGCGCATTGGTTTCGGCCTGTGCGGTTTCAGCCCCGTCAACCACCACTGAAATCGCCACCCCGGCATCCGCCTGCCCAGCCACCAGCACCGAGCCATCGGCCCCGGCGCGCAGCGTGTCGAATTTCGGCACCCCGAGCGGCGCCACCGCTGCCGCCCCGGCCGGGGTGCCCGCGTCTGAAGAGGATCCCGCCTCGGCTGCGCTGCCCGCTGTCGCAGCGGTGTCGGCGGCAGGCGCATCTGTGGCCGTGCTGGCCGTGGCGCCGGTCGCCGGGTTTGCCGCGCCCTCCGCCGCCGGGTCTTGCGTGCCCGAAGCGGATGCATCCGCCGCCGTGGCGGGAAGGTCGCCCCCCTCAGCATCGGGGCCCGCATTCGGGGCAGCATTCGGCGCCGCATTCGGGGCCGCATTCGGGGCCGCGGTGTCGGGCGTGCTGGCGGCAGATGTCTGCGCCTCCGGCGTGGCGGCGGCGCTGCCTGCGGCTTCCTGTGGTGCGGCCCCCGTCGCCGGGGCCTCTGCGCCGGTCTCCGCGGCGGCCGGTACCCCGCTCTCCGGCGTTTCGGGGGCAGAGGTCAGCACGAACCACCCCATCACCGCCGCCACGACCGCGGCGCCAATCAGCGCCCCGGCAGCGCCCGGCCCCATCCCGCCCGATCTGGCTCCCGTCTCGCCGCCCGTGTTCTTATCCGTCATTCGCCGTCCCCTTTTGCGTCCCGAGGCACGTCTGCGGCGCCAATGGGTTGAGTGACCTTAGCAAGCCCGCTATCACCGCTCAAGGAAACCCTTTTCGCTCATCATCCCCAGAGGTGCCTCATGACCGCCGCAACCGCTCAGAAATCCGTCTGCGTTTACTGCGGCTCGCGTCATGGCGCGCGTGCGGCCTATACGGAGGC
>NZ_JBGQOG010000024.1:0-51790 GCF_052113705.1 Phaeovulum sp. W22_SRMD_FR3
ACGTTGGGGGGGTTGCGTGGCTTTTCCCGGGCTTCACAAAGGGTGTGCGAAGAGGGTTCGCTGTGTTTTTCGTTTTTGTTTTGGGGGAGGTGTCTGGGGGGGCCCGGGGGGAAAACCCCCCCCTTCCTTCTTCATATCGGCGGGGCAAAGCCCCCCGGCTTTCTTGGTCTCGGCGGGGCAAAGCCCCCCGGCTTCCTCGGTCTCGGCGGGGCAAAGCCCCCCGGCATTCGTCACATCGGGCGGGGCAAAGCCCGCCCGCCCGTGGTCTCACTTATCCAGCCCGACGCTCTGCGCCATGGCTTTCAACGCCTTGTAGCCCATGTTCTGATAGTGGAACGGCTCGCGCACCGCGCTGTCCTGCTCGGCCTCGATCACCAGCCAGCCGGAATAGCCATGCTCGGCGGCGATTTTCAGCACCGGCTCAAAATCCACACAGCCTTCCGGATCGCCCGGCACGGTAAAGGTGCCGCGCCGCACGCCTTCCACGAAGGAGAGGTTGTTCTCACGAACGTCGCGCATGAATTCCGGGCGGATGTTCTTGCAATGGATGTGCTTCACCCGCGCCATATGCTTTTTCGCCACCGCTTCCGGATCGCCGCCGCCAAAGGTGCAATGGCCGGTGTCGAGCAGCAGATTGGTGTAGGGCCCGGTCATCTGCATGAAGCGGTCAATCTCGGCCTCGGTCTCGATGATCGTCCCCATATGGTGATGATAAACAAGGGTAATCCCCTGCTCCGCGGCGAATTTCGCCAGTTCTTCGATGCCGGTCGTGAACCGCAGCCATTCCGCCTCATTCATCACCGGACGGTTGTTCACCGGCACCGCATCATTGCCGTGCACGGTGTTCGAGCATTCGCAGGTGATGATCCGGTCCGAGCCCGCGCCCTTCAGCATGTCGATGAAGACCTGCATCGCGGCCTTTTCGGTCTCGATGTCGTTGACGAGGATGTTGGTCGAATGCCAGCCCGAGACGAATTTCAGGCCATATTCACCCAGCTTGGCCTTCAGCGCCGCACCTTCGTTCGGCATTTTATGGCCCTTTTCAATGCCATCAAAGCCGATCTTCTGGCAGTCGGACAGGCAGTCCTCCAGGCTCAGATGCGCGCCGATGCTTTGGTCGTCGTCATTCGACCAGGCGATGGGGTTGGTTCCGTAGAGGATCATTTTCTCACCCGAGAGTTAGTTGACCACGCGCTGATGCGCGGCATTGATTTCGTATTTCGCACGCGCGGCGCCAACCTCAGCCCGCGGGCTGACCTCGGGCACCACCACATCCCACCAGCTGCCACCCGCGCCGGTGCCCGACACCGCCTCGGTATCAATCACGATGACGGACGGGATCTTGCGCCCCCGCGCCGCTACAATAGCGGCCTCCAGCGCGTTGATGTCAGACACCTTTTCGGAATGCGCGCCCATCGAGCCTGCATGAGCGACAAAGTCGATCTGCGGCTGGTTCACGATGCGGCTGTCTTTATACATGTTGTTGAACTCGGCACCGCCACAGCCCTGTTGCAGCCGGTTGATGCAGCCATAGCCGCGGTTGTCGGTCAGCACCACGGTGAAGGGCACGCCCATCATCACCGCCGTCGCCAGCTCGGAATTGGCCATCATATAGCTGCCATCGCCGACGAAACAGATCACCTCCGCCTCCGGCCGCGCCATGGCGATGCCCAGGGCCCCCGCCACCTCATAGCCCATGCAGGAATAGCCATATTCCATGTGATAGCCATTCGGGGCCGCCTGCCAAAGCACCTGCAGCGCCCCCGGCATGGTGCCCGCCGCGCACATCACCACGGATCTGTCCGTAACAACCCGCTGCACCGCCCCGATCACCTGCGCATCGCTCGGCAGATCCTGATGCACGGGCGTTGCGGTCACCTCGGCAACCTTGGCCAGCCAGGCGGCACGGGCCGCCATGTCCGGTCCGTCAAATTTCACGGATTTCAAAGCCCCTTCAATACGTTCCAAGGCGACCTTCGCATCCGCCACCAACCCGATCGCCCCGTGCTTTTGCGCATCATACCCGGCAAGGTTGATGGAAATCAGCTTGCGCGCCGGATTGGCAAAGACCGTCCAGGACCCGGTGGTAAAGTCCTGAAACCGCGTGCCGATCCCGATGATCACATCCGCCTCGGCGCAAAGCGCATTGGCGCAGGCCGAACCGGTCACCCCGGGCGAGCCGAAGTTCAGCGGGTTTTGACTGTCGAGCGTCCCTTTGCCCGCCTGCGTCTCGACCACCGCGATGTTATGCGCCGCCGCAAAATCGGCAAGCGCGCCTTCCGCGCCGGAATAGAGCACACCGCCCCCCGCCACGATCACCGGCTTTTTCGCGCCCGCAATCAACGCGGCCACTTCCGCCAATTCGCGGGCATCGGGCTCGGGCCGGCGAATGTGCCAGACCTTCGGCTCAAAGAACTCTGCAGGGAAATCATAGGCTTCCGACTGGACATCCTGGCAGAACGCGAGCGTCACCGGCCCACAATTTGCCGGATCCGTCATCACCCGCAGCGCGCGCGGCAGCGCCGTCAGCAGCTGTTCCGGGCGCTGGATGCGGTCGAAATACCGGCTGACCGCCTTGAAGCAATCATTGGCCGAGATCGTGCCGTCGTCGAAATCCTCGATCTGTTGCAGCACCGGATCCGGGCGGCGGTTGGCAAAGACATCGCCGGGGATCAGGAGAAGCGGCAGCCGGTTCACATGCGCCAGCGCCGCGGCGGTGACCATATTGGTCGCGCCCGGCCCGATTGACGATGTGACGGCCATCGCCTGACGGCGGCGCCGGGTCTTGGCATAGGCAATGGCCGCATGCGCCATCGTCTGCTCGTTCTGCCCGCGCCAGGTCGGCAGCGCATCGCCGATCCCGTGCAACGCCTCGCCAATCCCCGCCACATTGCCATGACCGAAGATCGCCCAGACCCCCTCGATAAAGCGCGTGCCTTCATCGGTCATCTGCACCGAGAGCCAGCGCATCATCGCCTGCGCCGCGGTCAACCGGATGGTGGTCATGCCGCCTTCCCTTCCTTCGCTCGTGCACCGTCCCAGACTGCGCACAGATTTCCAAATTTTTCAGCCATTTGCTCAACGGCCTTCGCGTCATCCAGACGGCCGTTCAGCCAGTCCCGCGCCGCATCGGCAAAGATCGTGCGGCCGACGGCGAAACCCTTGACCAGATCGTGGCGGGCGGCAATCTCGAAACTCGCCGCCAGTTCCGCCTCGGGCGCATCCAGCCCCAGCACGACGATGCCCCGCGTATAGGGATCGTTGCGGGTGATCGCCGCACAGGCGTTTTTCCAGGCGGCATCGGTCTTGAACGGCTCCAGCTTCCACCAATCGGGGTAAATGCCGATGTCGTAAAACCGCTGAATGAGCGTGGCCGAGGTCATGTCATCCACTGGCCCCACTTTGGACGGAATGATTTCCAGCAACAATTCCAGACGGTTGCGGCGCGCAGCGGTGAAAAGCCGCGTCAGCGTCGCTTCCTGATCCGCACGGGTGGCCGCATCGTCATCCGGGTGGCAGAAGCAGAGCACCTTGACCACATGACCGAGCGGCCATTCGGCCAGACCGCCGAAATCAGCGCCCAACTCCGGCTCAAGCGTCAGCGGACGCGACCCCGGCCATTCCACCGGACGCCCGATCCAAAGCCCGGTCCCGGCGGCGGCATGCAGTGCCTCGCGGCCCACGCGGTTGTCACAGAGCACGCCAAACCCCGGCCGGCCATCCGCAACCTTCATGGCAGCTTCAAGGCACAACTTTTTGAATTCGCCAATTTTTTTATGATCAACACCTGCCTGATCACACATCTCTTCCAGCTGCATCCGGTGGTCGAAGGCAAAGACATGCATGTCCCGCCAGTCGCCGTTGCGGTTGGTGGACCAATGGATCTGCTCGAGGTCCTTGTCCTTGCGCAAAGCCTTTTCCACCACACCGCGCTTGAGGAAGAAGGTCAGCTCCTCAAGGCTGGGATAGGCCGGGGTGCAGCCATGGCGGCTGACCGCGAAGGCCCCGCAGGCATTGGCATATTTCAGCGCGACCGGCCAGCTTTCGCCATCCAGCCAGCCCTTCAGCAGCCCGGACATGAAGCCATCGCCCGCGCCGAGCACGTTGAAAACCTCGATCGGGAAGCCGGGGCCGGTCTGCCCCGCATCCAGGCTGTCCGGGATCGCGCCGGTGAAGGCCACCGCGCCATCGGCACCGCGTTTGCAGACCAGCGTCGCCCCCGAAACAGCCCGCACCGCGCGCAGGGCCGCGACCGTGTCAGTCGTGCCGCCCGCAATGTGGAACTCTTCTTCCGTGCCAACGATCAGATCGAAAAGGTGCAGTGTTTTCTGCAATTTGGCGGTGACAGCTGCGCTTTCGACAAAGCGGCTTTCGCCATCACCATGCCCGGCCAGGCCCCAAAGGTTCGGACGGTAATCAATATCCAATGCCGTCTGCGCACCGTTTTCGCGGGCCAGACGCAGCGCCTTCAGCACGGCGGCTTCGGTGCGCGGGTGGCTGAGATGGGTGCCGGTGGCGACCACGGCGCGCGCCTCGGCGATGAAGGCGGGATCAATGTCATCCTCGCACAGCGCCATATCTGCGCAGTTTTCCCGGTAAAAGATCAGCGGAAACTGATGCTCATCGCGGATCCCCAGCAGCACCAGCGCGGTGAGGCGTTCGGCATCGGTCTTCACCCCGCGCACATCAACGCCTTCACGCGCCAATTCCTCGCGGATGAAGCGGCCCATATGCTCATCGCCCACCCGGGTGATCAGCGCCGACTTCAGCCCCAGACGTGCCGTCCCCGCCGCCATATTGCAGGGCGAGCCGCCGATATACTTCTGGAACGCGCCCATATCCTCGAGCCGTCCCCCCACCTGCGCGCCGTACAAATCGACCGAGGCGCGGCCGATGGTAATCACATCGAGCGTTTTCATCTATCCCCTCCCTGCTCTGCTCCTCCCCGGATCAAGACGAGTCCCGGTGCAGATTTGGAATATTTATTCCATTTTTTGGCGCGGTGGAAGAGTTTTTTGTTCCAAAAATTCTGCGCTGTGCATTTAGGCAAAAATCAGCGCTGATCTGCCCGCGCAGTGCCCACGGCCACCGCCAAAGTGATCGCCAAAGCCAGCGTCGCCGAGAGCGAGCGGAAGGCGCCGAAATCCACTTCGGGCACGCAGAGAAGCGCCGCCGCCCCCCCCGCGACCGGGCTGATCGGCGTGTCGGTGATCGCGATCACCGGCAGTTTTCGCTGGGCAGCATGTTCGGCCAAAGCGATGGTTTCCGCCGAATAGGGCGCGAAGGATATCGCCACCAGCGCATCCCCCTCACGCAGGGCATGGGCGTGATCCAGCTTGCCGGTGCCATCGTGAATCATCGAGGGAATGTTCATTTTTTCAAAGGCATAGGCAAGATAGCTCGCCACCGGAAAGGCCCGCCGAAAGCCCACGACATGCACCATCCGCGCCTGCGACAGATGCAAAACGGCGGCACTCAGCGCGACGCCATCGGCACTGCGGGCCAAGGATTCCAACGATTGATGCCCCGCCTCGATGAACTCTGCCAAAAGCGCCTGTGGCGAGCCGGTGCCCGCCGCGCGCAGATTGTGCAGCCGCGTGGCATAATCGGGCAGCGAGGGCGCGAAATGCTCGCGGAACAGCCGCTGCATCTCGGAAAAGCCGCGAAAGCCCAGGATCTGGCAGAACCGCATCAAGGCCGAGGGCGGCACGCCCGCGCCCTGTGCAAGCTCGGCCACCGTCGACACCGCGATCCGGTCGGTGTTGGCCGCGATGTAATCCGCGCATTGCCGCAGGCGTTTGGGCAGCGAATCCGAGATCTCTTTCAGGCGCAGATCAAAGGCCGCCACACTCTCGGGTGCGGGGGCCGACGGGGCGGGATTGGGGTCGGAATCGCGCGGCATGGACGTCCTTGACAAGCAGATGGAACCCTAGATACCACGAATGAAATTTTTATTCTATCACAGATCGTGGGGAGGCGTTCGGATGCAAACACTGGGAGTGGGGCTGATCGGCACCGGTTTCATGGGCAAATGTCATGCCCTGGCCTGGGCCAATGCCGGGCCGGTTCTGGGCGCCCATCCGCGGGTGCGGCTGGTGGCGCTTTGTGACACGCCGCTGGAGCGCGCCGAGGCTTTGGCGCCGCAATGGGGCTTTGAGAGGGCCGAGGCGGATTGGCGCGCGCTGATCGCCGATCCGGCGATTGACGCCATTTCGATCACCACGCCGAACCGGCTGCATGCCGAGATGGCGATTGCGGCGCTGCAGGCCGGAAAGCACGTCTGGTGCGAAAAGCCAATGGCGCTGACCGAGGCGGAGGCGGAAGCAATGGTGGCGGCCGCCAAAGCCGCGGGCAAGGCGACGATGCTGGGGTATAACTACATCAGGAACCCCGCGCATCAGCATGCAATCAAACTGATTTCCGAGGGCGCGATTGGCCGGGTGATCCAGTTCCGCGGCTGGGTGGAGGAAGATTATCAGGCCGATCCCGACCTCGCCTGGAGCTGGCGCGCAAAGCTGGCCGAGGCGGGTCTGGGTGCACTTGGCGACATCGGCTCGCATCTCGTCTCGCTGTCGATGGGGGTGATGGGGCCGATCGAGAGCCTGATCGCCGACATGCAGACCGTCTATGAAACGCGGCCGCTGGCGGATGGCTCTGGCCGGGCGGCGGTGGAGAATGAGGATGCGGCGACGGCGGTGGTGCGCTTTGCCAATGGCGCGCAGGGCAGCATGGTGATCTCGCGCGCCGCCTGGGGGCGCAAATCGCGGCTGGGCTATGAGGTGCACGGCAGCGAAGGCATGGTGATCTTTGATCAGGAGCGGATGAACGAGCTGCAGCTTTATCAGAACCGCGGTCCGAAGGCGGAACAGGGGTTCCGCACGATTCTCACCGGCCCGGCGCATCCACCCTATGGCGAGTTTTGCCCGGCACCGGGGCATCAGCTGGGCTTCAACGATCTTAAAGTGATCGAAGCGGCGGAATTCCTCGCCTCGATCCAGAGCGGCAGCCCCTGCAAGATGGACTTTGCTGAAGGGCTTTATGTTGAGCGGGTGATCCATGCCATCGCGCAAAGTGCGCGCGAAGATCGCCGCGTAACCCTCTGATAAAGATCAGCGGGCCGGTTTCAGACCGGCCCGGAACCGCGCGGCATTGGCGCGGTAGCCCGCGGCGGATTTCATGAGACGCGCCTGCGCCTCGGCATCGAGTTGCCGCACCACCTTGCCCGGCGCGCCCATCACGAGGGAGAAATCCGGGATTTCCTTGCCTTCGGTGATCAAAGCCCCGGCACCGATCAGACAGCCGCGCCCGATCCGCGCGCCGTTGAGCACGGTGGCCCCCATGCCGATCAGGCTGCCCTCGCCGATCACGCAGCCATGCAGCATCGCCTTATGCCCCACGGTGACATTGGCGCCGATGACCAGCGGGTGCCCCATATCGGTGTGCAGCACGCAGTTTTCCTGCACATTGCTGCCCGCGCCGACGCGGATCTCTTCGTTATCGCCCCGCAGGGTGCAGCCGAACCAGACGCTCGCCGCCGCCTCCAGCACCACCTTCCCGATCAGATTGGCATCCGGCGCCACCCAGGCATCCTCGGCGATCTTCGGCGCGATTCCGTCCAGCTCATAGATCATCGGTCTTCAAACTCCCGGTTCAGGTTGCGCACGAAATCGGTCAGCCCCGGCTGACGGTCGGCCCGCGCGCGCTCGGCCTCGATGATGATACGCAGCCGCGCCTCGGCGGCGTCAATGTCATTGTTGACCAGCACATAATCATATTCCGACCAATGGCTGATCTCATCACGGCTTTTTGCCATCCGGCCGGCGATCACCTCGTCGCTGTCCTGACCCCGGCCGCGCAGGCGCCGGTCCAGTTCCTCGATCGAGGGCGGCAGCACGAAGATCGAGACCACATCCTTGCCCAGGGACGAGCGGCGGATCTGCTGCCCGCCCTGCCAGTCCACGTCAAAGAGCGTATCGCGCCCCTCCAGCATGGCCGCCTCGACCGGGCCCTTGGGGGTGCCGTAGAGATTGCCGAAAACCTCGGCATGTTCCAGCATCTCGCCCGCCGCCACCATCGCCTCAAACTCTGCGCGGCTGCGGAAATAGTATTCGCGCCCGTCCACCTCGCCCGGACGCGGCGCGCGGGTGGTGGCCGAAACCGAGAATCTCAGCCCCTCGTCCCAGGCCATCAGCCGTTTGGCCAGCGTCGACTTGCCCGCACCCGAGGGCGAGGACAGGATGATAAGAAGGCCACGGCGGCGCGGATCGGTCATTCTTCACTCCACATTCTGGATCTGCTCGCGCATCTGGTCGATGACGTGCTTGAGGTCAAGCCCGATGGCGGTGAGGGCGGCGGAACCCGCCTTGGAACAGAGCGTGTTCGCCTCGCGCAGGAATTCCTGCACCAGAAACTCCAGCTTGCGCCCCACCGGCCCCGGCCCCGCCAGATGCGCGCGGGCGGCGGCGACATGGGCGCGCAGGCGGTCCAGCTCTTCCGTCACGTCGGCCTTCACCGCCAAGAGCGCCAGTTCCTGCGTCAGCCGCGCCGCATCCGCCCCGGGCCCGGTCAGCGCCGCCACCATCGCCTGCAGCTGCGCGGCCACCTCCGGGCGGCGCGCCTCGGCGGCCTCAGATGCCGCCTCGGTCAGCTCGGCCACCCGGGCGACCTGCGCCGAAAGTACGGCAGCCAGCGCCGCCCCTTCGCCCGCCCGTACCCCGTCAAACGCCGAGAGAAGGGTTTCGAGATCCGCCAGCAGCGGGTCGCGCAAAGCCTCAAGGTCCAGCGGCAGCGGCCCCGCCTCCTGCACGCCGCGCAGGGCCAGAATATCGCTCGCCCGGCTCGGCGCGAGGCTGAGTCCCCGGGCGCTGGCGGTGGCCTCAATCTCCTTAAGGGCTGTTAACACTTCAGCCAAAACCCGGGGGTTCAGACGCGGCGATTCGCCGGAATTTCCTTTACCAAGTTTCAGGCTGAGGCTCAGATTGCCCCGCGCCACATCCGCCCCGATCCGCGCCCGCACAACCGGCTCGAGCGGCTCAAAACCCTCCGGAAGCCTTGTTTTCAGGTCAAAACCCTTGCCATTCACCGCCCGCAGCTCCCAAAGCCACTCTTGTCCGGCGGCAGCACCCCGCAGGCTCGCAAAGCCCGTCATGCTTAATATTTGCGGCGTCCGACCGGGTTTGGAAGGGTTAACCATTCGATAACTTTCTCCGCGCAATTCGCGACAAAACGCGTATGTTAATACTCAGGTAAGCAAGGTGAGGCGGGTGTAACACGGACCGCCACATCAGGACAGACCGGGCAGGATCCAGCGTGATTTGTGGCCGGTTCAACAGATCAGGATTGGTGGTTTACGATGGAACATGAACGCGACGGTTTGGGTGAAGTGGTGTCGATGGCCGGGTTTGAGCGCGCCGCGCAAAACCGCGTTGTCGAGGAAGTGCGCGCCTATTGGGAAGGGCTGCGCCGCGGCCGTCCAGTGCCCTCGCGCGCCGAGGTTGATCCGCGCGGCATTGAACGGGCGCTGGAGTTTGCCTTCATCCTCGAGCGTGTGGCCCCCGGCATGGCGCGTTTCCGCCTTGCGGGCATGCACCTCAACGATCTGATGGGGATGGAAGTGCGCGGCATGCCGCTGACCGCTTTCTTCGCCCCGGCAGGCCGCAAGCAAGTGGCGGAAGTGCTGGAGAGCATGTTCCAGGAACCCGCGATTGCCGAGCTGACGCTGACTGCCGAGGGTGGCATTGGCAAACCGGCGCTGACCGCGCGTCTGCTGATCCTGCCGCTGAAATCGGATCTGGGCGATGTCACCCGGGCGCTCGGCTGCCTCGTCTCGGATGGCGAGATTGGCCGCAGCCCGCGCCGCTTTGAAGTGACCCATGTGCATCTGACCCCGGTGCAGGCCGGCGTCACCGCCCCCGCCGCTTCGCTGCCGCAGCCGATCCGCCCGGAAGTGGCCGCCCAGCCCGCCCCGGCGAAACGTCATATCCCCGGCCTCGACCTGCTGCGCCCGGCGCTGCGCACGGTCACCGGTGCCCCGGCGCAACCGGCCCCGGCGCAGCCCACGCAAACGCTGGACGGACGGCCCTTGCCCGCCAGCCCGGAAGAACGCCGGGCGATGATGCGGCTGGTCAAGACCGACAGCTGAGGACATTGACGGAAGGGGCGCTTACCTGAGCTTCACCCCCCTTCCCCTTGATCCCAAACAAAAAGGGCGGCCATATGGCCGCCCTTTTTGCATTCATGTGGCCCGATCAGGAGGCCGCGGCCAGGCGCTGCGCCTTGCGGCGGTCCATCAGTTCCTCGGCGACGAGGAAGGCCAGTTCCAGCGATTGGCTGGCGTTCAGGCGCGGGTCGCAAGCGGTGTGGTAGCGCGACGAGAGCCCCTCATCGGTCACCGCACGCACGCCGCCGGTGCATTCGGTCACGTCCTGCCCGGTCATTTCGAAATGCACGCCGCCGGGGATGGTGCCCTCGGCCTTGTGGATCCCGAAGAACTCGCGCACTTCGCGCAGCACCGATTCAAACGGACGGGTCTTATAGCCCGAAGCCGCCTTGATCGTGTTGCCGTGCATCGGATCGCAGGACCAGAGCACATTCGCACCCTCTTCCTTCACCGCTTTCACCAGACGCGGCAGGTGATCGCCGACCGAGCCCGCGCCAAAGCGCGCGATCAGCGTCAGACGGCCCGCCTCATTCTCGGGGTTCAGCTTGGCCATCAGCACCTTGAGGTCTTCCGCGGTGGTCGAGGGGCCGCATTTCAGGCCAATCGGGTTTTGCACACCGCGGCAGAATTCCACATGCGCGCCATCCGGCTGCCGGGTGCGGTCGCCGATCCAGATCATATGGCCCGACCCCGCCACCGGCAGGCCGGTGGTGCTGTCGATGCGGCAGAGCGCCTCTTCATATTCCAGAAGCAGGGCTTCGTGGCTGGTGTAGAAATCCACCGTGCTCAGCTCATGCGCGGTTTCCGAGGTGACCCCGGCTGCCGCCATGAAATCCATAGCATCTTCAATGCGATGCGCGATGTCCTTGTAGCGCGCCGAGGCGGGCTCTTCGACGAAACCAGAAATCCAGCTTTGCACGCGGTGGATGTCGGCATAGCCGCCGGTCGAAAACGCGCGCAGCAGGTTCAGGCTGGCCGCAGCCTGGGTATAGGCCTGCAACATGCGCTGCGGATCCGGGATCCGGGCTTCGGCGGTGAAGTCGAAACCGTTGATGATGTCACCGCGGTAGCTCGGCAGTTCGACACCGGCCACGGTTTCCATCGCCGCCGAGCGCGGCTTGGCGAATTGCCCGGCCATCCGGCCCACCTTGACCACCGGCACTTTCGCGCCCCAGGTCAGCACGATCGCCATCTGCAACATCACCTTGAACGTGTCGCGGATGTTGTCGGCGGAAAATTCCGAGAAGCTCTCGGCGCAATCGCCGCCCTGCAACAGGAAAGCGCGGCCCGCAGCGGCCTCGGCCAGTTGCGCCTTCAGGCGACGGGCTTCCCCGGCAAACACCAGCGGCGGAAAAGCGTTCAGCTGCGCCTCAACCTGATTGAGTTGATAGGTGTCGGGATAGTCCGGCATCTGCACCCGCGGCTTTGCGCGCCAATCGGATTTCGTCCAGGCCTTGGTCATGTCCCTCTCCTTCCATACTCTGACGCGATGTTCGCGTTAACGAGCGCGCTTTTACACGCCGCAGGGGTTAAGCGTAAACCCCCAAGTGAAATGGCGCAAACTCGCTGGTTTTTGTCGCCCCCGTGGTCCAAAGTGACGTTAGGAACGGTGCCCCCTTGCGGGCCGCCGAATTCGCTGATTTGCTACCGCGAACGACACCAACAGGTCGCAAATGATCGCAAGAACTCCTGCCCCCAGCGGCACCTCTGCCACCGCGCCGCGCCGTGCGCCCGGCGACAAGGCGCGGCGCTTCATATTTCTGCTGCTCGACAAGTTCACGATGATGTCCTTTGCGGGCGCCATCGAACCCTTGCGGCTGGCCAATCGAGTCGCCGGGCGCAAAGTCTATGAGTGGAAACTGGCCGGCGAAAACGGCCGTGAAGCCGCCTGTTCCAACGGCACGGCGATGCGGCTCGATCTGGGGCTGGATGAGATCGGGCGCGACGATACGGTCATGGTCTGCGGCGGCATTGATGTGGCCGAGGCGACCACAAAGCCGATCCTGAACTGGCTGCGGCGCGAGGCGCGGCGCGGGGCGGCGATTGGCGGGCTGTGCACCGGCGCCTGGGCCGTGGCCAAGGCCGGGCTTCTGGACGGCAAACGCGCGACGATCCATTGGGAAAATCAGGACAGCTTCCTTGAGGAATTTGAGGAAGTGCTGCTGACGAAATCGGTTTTTGTCATTGATGGCAACCGGATGAGCACGGCGGGCGGCACCGCCTCCATCGACCTCATGCTGAAGATCATCGCGGCCGATCATGGCGAAGAGCTGGCCAATACCGTCGCCGATCAGCTGATCTACAATTCGATCCGCACCGATCAGGACAGCCAGCGCCTGTCGATTCCCACCCGAATCGGCGTGCGCCACCCCAAGCTCGCGCAAGTGATCCAGCGGATGGAGGGGCATATCGAGGACCCGATCAGCCCGGCCAAACTCGCCGAGGAAGTCGGCATGTCCACCCGTCAACTGGAGCGGCTGTTCCGCCGCTATCTGAACCGCAGCCCCAAACGCTATTACATGGAAATCCGCCTGCAAAAGGCGCGTAACCTGCTGATGCAAACGGAAATGAGCGTGATCAACGTGGCGCTGGCCTGCGGCTTTGCCAGCCCCTCGCATTTCTCGAAATGCTACCGCGCGCATTACGGCACCACCCCCTACCGCGAGCGTGGCACTTCGGGCGCTGGGGGCGGCGGCGATGAGGAGCATATGGGCGACCTCGATTCTCTCGATCTGGACGATTTCGAAGAGGACGATGACGGCGAAGCGTAAGCGCGTTGCGCCGCCACCGCATCCGTTGACCATCCGATCAAAGAAAAGCGGCACTTTGCAGGCCAGACGCGACGTCAGCGGGCATGGGGCCGATGCATTACGGCATTTCCGCCGCTTTTCTTTTCCCAAATGGCACCGTAGGCTTTGGCCAGAAAATGATGCCAATACGGGAGAGAACACATGAAAAAACTGCTTCTGGCGACGGCGGCGACCGCGCTGATCGCGGGTGCGGCGCAGGCCGAAGACATCAAGCTGGGCATCTCGCTCGGCTTCACCGGCCCGCTGGAGAGCCTGGCCCCGCCGATGGCGGGCGGCGCTGAGATCGCGATGAAGGAAGTGTCGGATTCGGGCCTGCTGCTCGACGGCTCGACCGTGACCTCGGTCCGCGTGGACAGCACCTGCATCGATTCGGCCGCCGCTTCGGCCGCGGTGGAGCGTCTGATCACCACCGACAAGGTGAAGGGCATCGTCGGCGGCATGTGTTCGGGCGAAACCGGCGCCTCGCTGCAAAACGTCGCCATGCCGAACGGAATGGTGATGATTTCGCCCTCCGCCACCTCGCCCGCTTTGTCGGATATGGAAGACAACGGCCTGTTCTTCCGCACCTCGCCCTCGGACGCCCGTCAGGGTCAGGTCATGGCCGACATCCTGAAAGAGCGCAACATCACCGAAGTCGCGCTGACCTATACCAACAACGACTATGGCAAGGGTCTGGCCGACAGCTTCAAAACCGCCTTTGAAGCCAATGGCGGCAAAGTGACCATCGACGCCGCGCATGACGACGGCAAAGCCGATTACTCTGCCGAAGTCGGTGCGCTGGCCGCGGCCGGTGGTCAGGTGCTGGTGGTTGCGGGCTATGTCGACCAGGGCGGCGCGGGCATCGTGCGCGGTTCGCTCGACTCGGGCGCCTTTGACACGTTCATGTTCCCCGATGGCATGGTCAGCCAGGTACTGGAGGACAAATTCGGTGCGGAAGTGAACGGCTCCTTCGGCCAGAACCCGGCTTCCGAAGGCGAAGGCCATGACAAATATATGGAAATGGCCAAAGCTGCGGGCGTCGATGGCTCCTCGGTCTATTCGTCGGAGGCTTATGACGCGGCGGCGCTGATCATGCTGGCGATGCAAGCGGCGGGTTCCTCGGATCCGGCCGAATACAAAGGCAAGATCATGGATGTCGCCAACGCACCGGGCGAGAAAATCCTGCCGGGCGAGCTGGCCAAAGGTCTGCAAATCCTGAAAGACGGCGGCGATATCGACTATGTCGGCGCCACCTCGCTCGAGCTGATCGGCAATGGCGAAAGCGCCGGCACCTACCGCGAGATCGAGTTCAAGGACGGCAAGATGGAAGTTCTGGGCTACCGCTAAGCCCAGCCCATACCCCTCAGACAGCCCGGAGCGATCCGGGCTGTTTTCCATTATAAAAACGCCCTCAAGGGGCATCGACACGGTCGCAACCGATCGGGGGAACGATGATTCAGGTTCAGAACCTGCACAAACATTTCGGCGGATTTCGCGCCGTCGATGGCGCCAGCCTCGAGATCCGCAAGGGCTCGATCACCGGGCTGATCGGCCCGAACGGTGCTGGAAAATCTACGCTTTTCAACGTGATGGCGGGGGTTCATCAACCAACCTCCGGCCGTGTCATCATGGATGGCGAGGATATCACCGGCCTGCCGCCGCATGAATTGTTCCACAAGGGGCTCTTGCGCACCTTTCAGATCGCGCATGAATTCGGCTCGATGTCGGTGCGCGAGAACCTGATGATGGTGCCCGCCGGGCAATCGGGCGAAGTGCTGTGGAACACCTGGTTCAATCGCGCGCGCATCGCCACCGAAGAGGCGGCCTTGTTGAGGAAAGCCGACGAGGTGCTTGATTTCCTGACGATTTCGCATCTCAAGGACGAAAAGGCGGGCAATCTCTCGGGCGGGCAGAAAAAGCTGCTGGAGCTGGGTCGCACGATGATGGTTGAGGCCAAGATCGTGTTTCTGGATGAGGTCGGCGCCGGGGTGAACCGGACGCTGCTCAATACCATCGGCGATGCCATCGTCCGGCTGAACAAGGAACGTGGCTATACGTTCTGCGTGATCGAGCATGACATGGATTTCATCGGCCGCCTCTGCGACCCGGTCATCGTGATGGCCGAGGGCAAGGTGCTGGCCGAAGGCTCTGCCGAAAGCATCATGCAAAACGAGGCGGTGATTGAGGCTTACCTCGGCACCGGATTGAAAAACAAAGACAAGTTGCAACAGGAGGCCGGGGTATGAGCTTTCTGACAGCGGAAAACATGACCGGCGGCTATGGGGCCACCGACATTCTGCACGGCTGCACGCTGACCGTGGAAAAAGGTCAGATCGCAGTGATCGTCGGCCCGAACGGCGCCGGCAAATCCACCGCGATGAAGGCGGTGTTCGGCATGCTGAACCTGCGTCAGGGCCAAGTGACGCTGGACGGCATCGACATCACCGGCCTCTCACCACAGGACCGGGTGGCCAAGGGCATGGGCTTTGTGCCGCAGACGCATAACGTCTTCCCCTCGATGTCGGTCGAGGAAAACCTCGAGATGGGTGCCTTCCTGCGCCGCGATGATTTCCGCGCCACCATCGAGCAGGTCTATGACCTGTTCCCGATCCTGCGCGACAAACGGCGCCAGCCTGCGGGCGAGCTGTCGGGCGGGCAACGCCAGCAAGTCGCCGTGGGCCGCGCGCTGATGACGCAGCCGAAGCTTCTCCTGCTGGATGAACCCACCGCCGGGGTCAGCCCGATCGTGATGGATGAGCTGTTCGACCGGATCATCGAGGTGGCCCGCACCGGCATCTCGATCCTGATGGTGGAACAGAACGCCCGTCAGGCGCTTGAAATCGCGGACATGGGCTATGTGCTCGTGCAGGGCGCCAATGCTTACACCGACACCGGCGCGGCCCTGATGGCCAATCCGGAAGTTCGCCGCACCTTCCTCGGGGGCTGACATGGATATTCTCAACGCTTTGGTCGTATTGGCCAATTTCGTGCTGATCCCCGCCGCCTCTTATGGCGCGCAACTGGCGCTGGGCGCGCTCGGCGTCACGCTGATCTATGGCATCCTGCGGTTCTCGAACTTCGCGCATGGCGACACGATGGCCTTTGGCACCGCCGCCACCATCTTCGTGACCTGGGGCCTGCAGGCGGCGGGCATCAGCATCGCGCCGCTGCCCACGGCCCTCCTCGCTTTGCCCATCGGCATCGCGATCACCGCCACGCTCGTGCTGCTGACCGACCGCGCCGTCTACCGCTTTTACCGCA
The DNA here is from genome assembly GCF_052113705.1 of Phaeovulum sp. W22_SRMD_FR3. Lineage (NCBI taxonomy): Bacteria > Pseudomonadati > Pseudomonadota > Alphaproteobacteria > Rhodobacterales > Paracoccaceae > Phaeovulum > Phaeovulum sp. W22_SRMD_FR3. The sequence continues at coordinate 16,210 of NZ_JBGQOG010000024.1, forward strand.
AGACCAAGGCCGATCCGATCATCCTGGTGATGGTATCGGTCGGTGTGATGTTCATCATGAACGGCATCACCCGCTTTCTGATCGGCGTGGATGAGATCCAGTTCGACGATGGTGCGCGTTTCGTGATCACCGCCAAAGGGTTCAAGGATGCCACCGGCCTTGCCGAGGGCCTCGCCCTGCGCTCGACGCAAGTGATCACGCTGATCACCGCCGTGCTGGTGGTCTGGGCGCTGTTTTGGTTCCTCAACCGCACCCGGACCGGCAAATCCATGCGGGCGTTTTCCGACAATGAAAACCTCGCCCTCCTCTCGGGCATCAACCCCGAGCGGGTGGTGATGATCACCTGGATCATCGCGGCAGCCCTCGCCACCATCGCGGGCACGCTCTACGGGCTGGACAAAAGCTTCAAGGCCTTCAACTACTTCCAGCTCCTTCTTCCCATTTTCGCCGCGGCCATCGTCGGTGGCCTCGGCAATCCGTTGGGCGCCATCGCGGGCGGTTTCGTCATCGCCTTTTCCGAAGTTTCGGTGACCTATGCCTTCAAGAAAGTCGCGGGCTACCTCTTGCCCGACAGCCTCGCGCCCGACGGTCTGCTGCAACTGATGTCCACCGAGTATAAATTCGCGGTCAGCTTTGCGATCCTGATCATCGTGCTGCTCTTCAAGCCCACCGGCCTTTTCAAGGGGAAATCGGTATGACCCGGAACCTCATCCTTTTCGCCGCCATGGCCGCGCTGATCCTGTTCGAGGGCGTCACCGGCAGCTGGAATTCGGCGCTTGGCATCCTCAACATGGGGCTGATCTCGGCCATCATGGCGCTCGGCGTGAACATGCAATGGGGCTACGCGGGGCTTTTCAACTCCGGGATCGTCGGCTTTGTGGCCCTCGGCGGCCTCGCGCCGGTGCTGATCGCCACCGCGCCCACCCCCGGCGCCTTTCAGGCCGGCGGCTGGCAGATCATCGCGGCCTTCCTCCTTGCGGCGCTGGTGCTGGTCGGAGCCACCGCGCTCTACCGCCGCATGACGGGACGTGCGCGCGCCCTCGCCATGCTCGCCCTGCTGATCGGCGGCTTCTTCGCCTTCCGTGCGGTCTTTGACCCCGCCGTCGCGGCGATCGAGGCGATCAACCCCTCGGCCGCCGGCAATCTCGGCGGGTTCGGCCTGCCAATCCTGTTCAGCTGGCCGGTCGGCGCGCTCTTTGCCGCCCTCGCCGCCTGGGGCGTCGGCAAAACCGCCCTCGGCCTGCGCTCCGACTATCTCGCCATCGCCACGCTCGGCATCGGCGAGATCATCATCGCGGTCCTCAAAAACGAAGACTGGCTGGCCCGCGGCGTGAAAAACATCATCGGCCTGCCGCGCCCGGTCCCCTATGAGATCGACCTGCAAGCCGACCCGGGCTTTGTTGCACATGCCGCAGGCCTCGGCCTCGACCCGGTCACCGCCTCGACGCTGCTGGTGAAATTCCTCTACACCGGCCTCTTCCTCATCGTGCTCCTGACCCTGATCTGGCTCAGCGAAAAGGCGCTGAACAGCCCCTGGGGCCGCATGATGCGCGCCATCCGCGACAATGAGACGGCGGCCGCCGCCATGGGCAAACATGTGACCCGCCGCCATCTGCAGATCTTCATCCTCGGCTCCGCCGTCTGCGGCCTCGCGGGCGCGATGATGATCACGCTGGACGGCCAGATGACGCCGGGTTCCTACAACCCGTTGCGCTTCACCTTCCTGATCTGGGTGATGGTGATCGTCGGCGGCTCCGGCTCCAACTGGGGCTCGGTGCTCGGCGGCATGCTGATCTGGTTCCTCTGGATCAAGGTCGAACCCTGGGGCAATGGCCTTTTGCACCTGATCACTTCCGGCATGGCGGATGGCGCGCTGAAACAGCACCTCCTCGACAGCGCCGCCCATATGCGCCTGCTGACGATGGGGCTGATCCTCCTCCTCGTCCTGCGCTTCAGCCCCCGTGGCCTGATCCCGGGAAAATAACCCCACAAGGCCGCGCGGGCCACGTCGCGCGGCCTTATCCTTTCTTCTTGGCAAAAATACCTCGGGGGTCCGGGGGCTGGCCCCCGGTTCCCCCTTGCCAGCCCGCGCATGCGCCATTATTCCCCGCACATGACCCAGCATCAACGCCTCCTCATCATCGACTTCGGCTCTCAGGTGACGCAGCTGATCGCGCGCCGCCTGCGGGAACTGAATGTCTATTGCGAAATCCATCCGTTCCAGAAGGTCACCGATGCCTTCCTGGCCGATTTCGCCCCCCAAGCGATCATCTTCTCGGGCGGACCGGACAGCGTCACCCGGGAGGGTTCCCCCCGCCCGCCCGCCACCGCCTTCACCCTCGGCGTGCCGATCCTCGGGATCTGCTACGGCCAGCAGGTGATGATGGAATGCCTCGGCGGCAAGGTAGAGAGCGGCCACGGCACCGCCGAATTCGGCCGCGCCTATGTGACCCCGTCCGAGGCGCGCAACCCGCTCCTCAACGGCTGGTTCCTTGAGGGCCGCGAGCAGGTCTGGATGAGCCACGGCGACCACGTCAGCCAGATCGCGCCGGGATTTGAGGTCTACGGCACCTCGCCCAATGCCCCCTTCGCGATCACCGCCGATGTCAGCCGCCACTTCTACGCCGTGCAGTTCCACCCGGAGGTGCATCACACCCCGAACGGCGCCACGCTCTATGAGAATTTCATCAAGATCGCGGGCTTTACCGGCGACTGGACGATGGGCGCCTACAAGGACGATGCGATCGCCAAGATCCGCGCCCAGGTCGGCGATAAAAAGGTGATCTGCGGCCTCTCCGGCGGCGTCGACAGCTCGGTGGCCGCCGTGCTGATCCACGAAGCCATCGGCGACCAGCTGACCTGCGTCTTCGTCGACCACGGCCTCCTGCGCCTCAACGAGGCGGCGGAAGTCGTCAAGATGTTCCGCGACAATTACAACATCCCGCTGATCCATGCCGACGAGTCCGATCTCTTCCTCGGCGCGCTGGAAGGGGTTTCCGACCCCGAGGTGAAGCGCAAGACCATCGGCAAGCTCTTCATTGATGTCTTCCAGAAATACGCCAATCAGATCGACGGTGCGGAATTCCTCGCGCAAGGCACGCTCTACCCGGATGTGATCGAAAGCGTTTCCTTCTCGGGCGGCCCATCGGTGACCATCAAATCGCACCACAACGTGGGCGGGCTGCCGGAGAAGATGGGCCTGAAACTGGTCGAACCCCTGCGCGAGCTTTTCAAAGACGAAGTGCGCGCCCTCGGCCACGAACTCGGCCTGCCGGCGAGCTTCATCGGCCGCCACCCCTTCCCGGGGCCGGGTCTGGCCATCCGCTGCCCGGGCGAGATCACCCGCGAAAAGTTGGCGATCCTGCAAAAGGCCGATGCGGTTTTCATCGACCAGATCCGCAAACACGGGCTCTACGATGAAATCTGGCAAGCTTTCGTCGCCATTCTGCCGGTGAAAACCGTCGGCGTGATGGGCGACGGGCGCACCTATGATTTCGCCTGTGCCCTGCGCGCGGTGACCTCTGTGGACGGGATGACAGCGGACTACTATCCGTTCAGCCATGATTTCCTTGGCGAAACAGCCACGCGGATCATCAATGAAGTCAAGGGCATCAACCGCTGCACCTATGACATCACTTCAAAACCGCCGGGAACCATCGAATGGGAATAAAGGCGCCGGGGCCCGCGCTGCGGCCCCGCACCGTCTGAGGGGCCACAGCGCCCCGCGCCCGGCCTCTCTTCCGAAACAGCCGCCGCGCCCTGCCCGGGTCCGGCGGCTGTTTCATACCCCGACGGCACCCCCCGCGCATCGCGGCCGCATCCGAGGCACGCCTTCCCACCGCACAGGCCCTCAGGCGACAGCGCTCAGGTACCGCCGCGCGGCTGACCACCGAGCGACCTGCCGCCGAGCAACCGGCCACCACGCGGCAGACCATCACGCCCCGGAAGACCGCGCCCCGGATCACACTGCCCCGGATCATCGGGCCCCGGCCCCCACGTCAAGCAAGCCTGCCCGCGACATTCCCCCCCGGCCCGTGCTACAACCGCGCTTTGCCCGACGGGGCATGAGACAGACAGGGATCCATGAGACAGCGCAGACCACATCCGCACCGCCCCGTCAGCGATCACTTCGACGGCCGCCGGTTCTTCAACCCCGGCCACCCCGACACCGACCGCTCGCTCGGCGACATCTTGCGCTGGAAACTCGGCGAAACCACCGCGCGCTGGCCCAAATCCGTGCCGGTGCGCCCGGCCGTCCCCGCGGCGCGGGTGACCGGCCTGCGGGTCACCATGGTCGGTCATGCCACCGCCCTGGTGCAGGCGAATGGCCTCAACATCCTCACCGATCCGGTCTGGTCCGACCGCGCCAGCCCGCTGCGCTTTGCCGGGCCGAAACGCGTCACCGCCCCCGGCATCGCCTTTGACGACCTGCCGCCCATCGACGCGGTGCTCGTGTCGCACAACCACTACGACCATCTCGACCTCCGCACCCTGCGCCGCCTGCAGGCCCGCCATCAGCCGCTGATCGTCACCCCGCTCGGCAATGATGCCCGGATTACAGCGGCCGTGCCCGGTGCCCGCGTGGTGGCCGGCGACTGGGGCGACAGCATCGCGCTGACCCCGACCGCCAGGGTGCACCTCGTGCCCGCCCAGCATTGGTCCGCCCGCGGTCTCGGCGACCGCCGCGAGGCGCTCTGGGCGGGCTTCATGTTGCAAACCGATCCGGGGCAGGTCTATTTCGCCGGCGACACCGGCTATGGTACCGGCGCCATCTTCCGCGCCATGCATGCGCGCTTTGGCGCCCCGGACATCGCCTTGCTGCCCATCGGCGCCTACAGCCCCCGCTGGTTCATGGCCGCCCAACACACTGACCCGTCCGAAGCGGTCAAGATCATGCGCGACACCGGGGCACTCCACGCGATCGGCATCCATTGGGGCGTCTTCCAACTGACCGACGAGCCCCGCGAAGACCCGGTGCACCGCCTCGCCGCCGCGCTTGCGGCCGAGGGCATCGCCCCCGACCGCTTTCGCGCCGCCAACCCCGGCGACCACTTCCACCTGCCCGCCTGAGCAGCACCGCACGACCGCAGCGCCGCTTTTTCTTGGTCAAAGTGCCTTTCTTCTTGGCCAAAATACCTCGGGGGGGCGGCCGCAGGCCGGGGGGGGCAGCGCCCCCCGCCCAGGGTCTCACCCCGCGCAACCCTCGCTGCTTTCCCCCGAGGCCGCCTCCATCGCGGTCACGAATTTTGCAAAGAGCCGCGCGAATTCCTCTGCCTCGCCCGGTGCCCATTCCCCCAGAATATCCTCCAGGAGCGCCATTTTCACCTTGCGCAATTCCGCCTGCAACGCCTCGCCCAGTGCCGAGCGGCGGATCACCGCGCGGCGCGAATCCTGCGCCGAGACATCGCGCAGCAACAGCCCCTCCTCGACCATATCGGCAATGATCCGGCTGCCGCGCGACGGATCGATGCGCATCGCACGCGCCACGCCGCCCACGGTCGCCTCTGAATCCTGCTGCAATTGCCGCACCACATCGAGCACATCCACATGCGACAGATCGATCCGCGGGTCGACATTGGCAATCGCGCGCCGCGAAATGATCCGCCGGCCAATCAACACCCGCCAGCGGCGCATCACATCGGAAACCTGCAATACTTCCGGCCGCATGCTGGCGTCGAGCGATTGATTGGCCGAGGGCAGTCCGCCCCCTGCCACAGCCGCGGCCCCAGCCACAGGCGCGGCCTCAGGCGCCGGGCGGGCCGGATCCGAGCTCTGGGTCATGTCATCTCTCCTTCAAACGGCGGTGAAAGGACCGGCAAATATGTGCTGTTGACATTTATATGCCATCAGCACACATATAGACAAGCCACAAACGGATGTCCCATGCCCCCTTTATCCTCTTCCCCCCTCGATAGCGCCCACTCTGCTGCGGCGCAACGCATCCGGTCTGATCAGGGGGCTGACCGGGGGCCTGATACAGGGCCTGACCGGCGGCCTGATCTGGGGCCTCTGGTCGCAGATCCGCGCAAACGGCTGATCGTCTTTTGCTTTTTGATGCTCACCCTGTTCATGGCGACGCTCGACAACCAGATCGTCTCCACCGCCTTGCCGACGATTGTCGCAGAATTCGGCGCGGTTGAGCGCTTCGGTTGGGTCGGCTCGGCCTATCTGCTCGCCACGAGTGCGATGATGCCGATCTACGGGAAACTCGGCGATCTCTTTGGCCGCAAATATGTGATGCTGGCGGCGGTCAGCCTGTTCCTCGTAGGGTCGCTGGCCTGCGGCTTCGCCTGGTCAATGGACAGCCTGATCGCGGCGCGGGTGCTGCAGGGCTTGGGCGGCGGCGGCATCATGGTCTCGATCTTTTCGGTCAATGCCGATCTGTTCGAGCCGCGCGAGCGCGCCAAATACCAAAGTTTTTCCAGCCTGATGCTGATGGCCTCGGGCAGCATCGGCCCGACCTTGGGCGGCTTTTTGTCGGATGCTTTCGGCTGGCGCTCGATCTTTCTGGTCAACCTGCCGATCGGGGCCATCGCGCTGGCGGGGCTGATCATCATGCTGCCCTACCGCCGCCCGCTGCGCACGCCCAAGATCGACTATTGGGGCGCGCTGACGCTGGCGCTGACCATCGCCTCGCTGGTGCTCTGGGCGGACAGCGGCCAGATCTTCGGCGGCCTGCTGACCCCGGCGGCGCTGGGCGTGCTGGTCCTTGGCTGTGTCTCCGCCCTGGTCTGGGTGCAGATCGAGCGCCGCGCGCCCGAGCCCATCGTGCCGCTGCATCTGTTCCGCAAGCCGGTGATCCCGCTCCTGCTGATCGTGGCGATCACCTCGGGGGCGACGGGCATCGGGCTGGTGAATTACATCGCGCTCTATCTGCAGACCACCACCGGGCTCAGCCCGTCGCGGGCGGGGCTGTTCTTCATTGCGCTGACCGGCGGCATCGTCATCGGCTCGATGAGCGCGGGGCGGCTGATTGCCAGCAGCGGCCATTTCAAGCGCTATCTGATCACCGGGCAATGCATCAGCATGGCAATGCTGGTGGGGATCAGCCAGACCCATGCCGGCACGCCGCTGCTCATGATCGGCACGCTGATGCTGCTGCAAGGGTTCGGCATCGGGCTGGGCCAGCAGGCGCCGGTGATCGGCGTGCAGAACGCGGCACCCAAGCAAGATGTGGGCGCCGCCACCGGTGCGGTGACGCTGACCCGGATGGGAGGCGCGGCCATCGCCATCTCGATATACGGCGCGATCCTGTCGCAGGGGCTGGCCTCGAAACTGACCGCCATCCCCGGCGTGGCGAATGTGGCCGAGCTGACGCCGAAAATGCTGGCCGCCCTGCCCGCCGAGAGCCAGCACCTGGTCGGCGATCTCTACTCGCAGGCCTTCACCCCGATCTATCTGACCGGGGCGGCGCTTTTGCTGATCGGGCTCGCCGCGGCCCTGTTCATGAAACCGGCACCGCTGCCGGTGGCGCGTCACAAAGACATGTCCGATGCGGAGGCGCTGGCCCCCAAGGCCGCCTGACAGCATTCCCACCACCGCAGGTCATGCCCCGACGAAAAAGGCCCCCGTTCTGATGAACGGGGGCCTTTTGTCACGCAAGCGAACCGATCAGCCGATGCGGTAGTTCGGGCTTTCGCGGGTGATCTGCACGTCGTGCACATGGCTTTCCTTCAGCCCGGCGCCGGTGATGCGGACGAATTCGCAGCCGCCCTTCATCTCGGCCACCGTGCGGCTGCCGGTATAGCCCATCGCCGCGCGCAGGCCGCCCACCAGCTGGTGGATCACCGCCGCGCAAGAGCCTTTGTAGGGCACCTGACCCTCGATGCCTTCCGGCACCAGCTTGTCCGAGGCCGCATCCTTCTGGAAGTAGCGGTCGGCCGAGCCGCGCGCCATGGCGCCAAGGCTGCCCATGCCACGGTAGGATTTGAACGAACGGCCCTGATAGAGGATCACCTCACCGGGGCTTTCATCCGTGCCCGCGATGGCCGAGCCGACCATGGCGCAGGAAGCGCCCGCCGCGATCGCCTTGGCGAAGTCGCCCGAAAACTTGATGCCGCCATCGGCGATCACCGGGATGCCATCGGCGCCCGAAGCCGCATCCATGATCGCGGTCAGCTGCGGCACACCCACACCCGCCACGATCCGCGTGGTGCAGATCGAGCCCGGGCCGATGCCCACCTTGACCGCATCGGCACCGGCGTCGATCAGCGCCTTGGTAGCCGAAGCAGTGGCCACATTGCCCGCCACCACCTGCACCGCCGAATTATAGGCCTTGACCCGTGCCACCGCCCGCGCCACGCCCTCGGAATGGCCATGCGCGGTGTCGATCACGATCAGATCGCAGCCCGCCTCGATCAGCGCGACCGAGCGTTCATAGCCCGCATCGCCCACCGTGGTCGCCGCCGCCACCCGCAGGCGCCCGAGGTCATCCTTGCAGGCATTGGGGTTCAGCACGGCCTTTTCGGTGTCTTTCAGCGTCAGAAGACCGGTCAGCTTGCCGCCGCCATCGGTCACCAGCAGCTTCTCGATCCGCCGCGCCTTCATCAGGCTTTTGGCGGTTTCGAGATCGGCAGGCTCCATCAGCACCGCCAGATTGTCGGTGGTCATCATCGCGGAAACCGGGGTCTTGTCGTCGCTGGCAAAGCGCATGTCACGGTTGGTGACAATGCCCACCACACGGCCCGAGCCATCGACCACCGGGAAGCCGGTGACGTTGTAGCGCTCTTGCAGCGCTTTCGCATCGGCGAGGGTCTGGTCGGCGGTGAGGGTGATCGGGTTGTAGACCACGCCCGATTCAAACCGCTTCACCCGGCGGACCTCATTGGCCTGCTGCTCGATGTTGAGGTTGCGGTGGATCACCCCGATCCCCCCGGCCTGCGCCATGGCAATCGCCATCCGCGCTTCGGTGACCGTATCCATCGCGGACGACAGAAGCGGGATGTTCATCCGAATGGATTTTGTCACCCAAGTGGACACGTCTGCTTCGGACGGCAGCACGCTGGATGCGGCCGGGACCAGAAGAACGTCGTCAAAGGTGAGCGCCTCTCGAATCTGCATGGATACCCTCCTTGGCAGCTTCCGTTTGGCGGTTCCCTGTTTCATGGCCCGGGGGGATTGGCAAGACCGAAAGCGCGCTCAGGCCGTGGCAGCGTTGGTTTTTATGGCCAGCGTGCCCTTGGCCCAAAGCTGCAGCACCCTGACCGCGATTGGCGGGATGATCAGCGTGGCGGCGATCAGCGCGCCGTCGCCCGCGCCGCGCCAGGCGCCGCTGCCCAATGCGCCGCCAAGCGCCAGCCAGAGAGTGGCCGTCGCCGCGAGCGGAAAGGTCAGGGCCCCCCAGAAGGGCGAAAACCCCGCCGCCAGCAGCCAGCGCGCGCCCAGCACCAATGCGGTCAGGATCAGCGCCGCCAGCACCGCAAAGGCCAGCGCCAAGGTCTGATAGCCAAGGCCCAGCGACACCGTTCCCATCAGCGCCGCGGGCGAGAGATGGATCGCCAGCAAAGGGCGCAGGGGGGCGGGCACCCGCTCGCGCAGGGCCTGGCGGGCGCTGCGGTACCAGATCAGCAACGCCACCGGCAGGGTGATCCAGAAAATCGCCGCCGCCAGCGCGCTATAGCCCAAAGCCAGCGCCATCTGCGCGCCGACAATCGGGCCGACATAGCTCAGATGCATCACCGGGGTGACGCGGCGCTGCTCGGCTGGGGCCTCGACCAGATCACCCAGCATCAGCGCTATCAGCACCAGATGCACCGCCAGCCCCAGAAACAGGATCGCCGGAGACAGGCCCGGCAGCCAGGGCGCCAGCACCGCCGCCATCAGATAGATGCCCATCGCCATGGTGGAAAGCCCCGCCCGGCCCGGCAGAATCTTCAGATCTTCGGCCACCGCCGCCGGACGTCGCATGAACTTGGCCGTGTAAGCCAATATCCCAAAACAGAAAACTGCGCTGATCATGCCCAGTGCCAGATCGGCTATCCCGCCCGGCAGACCGAAATCCGGCGCGGCACGGCGCCATGCCAGCCCCAGCCCCAACAGGCCCAGAAGGGACGGAAAGATCGCAGGTGGCACGCGGCGGGCAAAGCCGCGTGGCTGTGGTTTCGGGGCGGTGAATGGCATGAGAACCTCCGTTTCGATCAGTTACCCCGGTTTCACCGCAAAAAGCCATGGCCCGCAGTGTCGCATTCTCCGGCCCCTGCTGCCGGGCACAGGGACCGCTTCCGGGCCCGCGGCAGTCCTGTCGCAGCGCCGTCGCAGGACCCGCGCCGCACGCGGCACCGCACCGGCGTGGCGCCGCTTAACAAAAGGTGCAGACCCGGACAGAATGATTGATAAAAGTTGAACAAAAATAAGACTTTAACACTTCATCAACCTGAACGGTTCATAAAGGACTTATGGCACAACGCATTTCCTCATCCGGGCGGAGAGCCCCTTTTGCGGACCCCGAAACGCAGGCCGATATCCTGCGCGCCTGGGCGCCGCTGACCGTATCGCTGGTGATTTCACTGGCTGGGACATTGGCCTGGATCACGGGCCAACATCCGCTGCACCTTCTGCTGGCGGTCCTCGCGCAGTAAGCGCGGCCGGGCTGGACAATCCATCGGCGCTGGGCAAGGGTCCGGCGGTCAACCGGAGCGTTCGCCATGACCCAAGAAGTCCCCCTTGCCGCCCTGCCGGGCACCCTGCCCGCAGCCGACGCGCCCGCTGTGCCGGTCAACCGACCGCTGGCGGCGGCGCTCTGGATGCTGGGCGCGATCACCGGCTTTTCCTCGATGGCGGTCGCCGGGCGCTTTGCCGCGCCCTATCACGACACTTTCGAGATCATGACCTGGCGGTCGGCGGTTGGTGTGATCATCATTCTGGCCGTGCTGCTGCTGCGGCCCGACCAGCGGCGGGTGGGCGTGAAGCAATTGCATCTGCATCTCTTGCGCAACCTGTCACATTTCACCGGGCAGAACCTGTGGTTCTTTGCGCTGACGCTGATCCCGCTCAGCCAGCTCTTCGCGCTGGAGTTTTCCTATCCGATCATTGTGGCGCTGGCGGCCCCGCTGGTGTTGGGCGAGCGGCTGACGCGCAACCGTCTGCTGGCGGCGCTGCTGGGGTTTGTGGGCGTGCTGATCGTGGCGCAGCCCTGGTCGTCGGGCGGCCTCTCGACCGGCACGCTGGCGGCCCTGCTGGCGGCACTGGGCTTTGCGGGATCGGCGCTGACGACCAAGGTGATCACCCGCCGGGTGCCGATGATCGAGATCCTGTTCTGGCTGGTGTTCATGCAGCTGGCCTTTGGCCTGATCATGGCGGGGCGTGATGGTCAGATCGCTTTGCCGACCGCGCAATCGCTGTTGCCGCTCACAATCATTGGTTGTGCGGGGCTTGGGGCGCATTTCTGCCTGACGCGGGCACTCAGCCTCGCGCCGGCCTCGGTGGTGGTGCCGATGGATTTCCTGCGGCTGCCGCTGATCGCGGTCATTGGCATGCTTTTGTATGGGGAGCCGCTCTTGTGGTCAGTCTTTGCTGGTGGCGCTATCATTTTATTAGCCAACCTTCTCAATTTGCGAAAGGAATCCTGATTTTTTCCTTGGCAGACAAGGGTTACGACGTTACGTCATCACTTTCGCTTGATTGACGCTTTGTCGCACCGTGGTAGTGTTCTCGTTACTTGAACACGCAGGGATGAGGATCATATGGGACGTGTTTTGATGACGGCGGCAGCGCTTGCCTTAGGGGCGAGTGCGGCCGGTGCCGGAGGGGTGGAACGCTCGACTCAATCAGTCGCCATCCTCTTCGAAGACGGAAACTATGCGGAGCTGAGCTATGGCAGCTTCAGCCCGGAAGTGTCGGGGACCGTGGGCGGGGGAGCCATCGGATCCGGTGACATGGCCGGGGATTATTCCACCTATTCGCTCGGTGTGAAAACGGCGCTGAATGACAAACTCGATCTGGCGCTTATTCTGGACCAGCCGATCGGCGCGGATGTCGATTACCCCAGTGGCGGTCTCTACCCGCTGCGGGGCAGCACGGCGACGCTGGATTCCACTGCGATCACGGCGCTTTTGCGCTACAAGCTGCCGCAGAACTTCTCGGTCATCGGCGGTCTGCGGCTTCAGGAAGCCTCGGGCGTTGTTGCGCTGAATGTCCTGCCGCCCGCCCCGTCGACCTTTGTCTACGGGATGAGCACCTCGACCGAGCGTGATCTGGGCTATGTGCTTGGCGTCGCCTGGGAAAAGCCGGAAATTGCGGCGCGGGTCGCGTTGACCTACAATTCCGCCATTACCCATGATTTCGAAGCGAGAGAGACCGTCGGCGGCAGCTATGTGGCCGCACCCGGTTTCTCGACCACCGTGCCGCAATCGCTCAATCTCGAGTTCCAGACCGGGATCGCTCCCGACACCCTGCTCTTTGGCTCGGTGCGCTGGGCGGAATGGACCGCCTTCAAGATCGACCCCGTGGTCTACCACACCGCACTGGGCAGCCCGCTTGTCGATTATGCCGATGATGTCGTGACCTGGAACCTCGGCCTTGGCCGCAAGTTCAACGAAAACTGGTCGGGTGCGGTGCTGTTGGGCTATGAAAAAACCAACAGCGCCCTGACGGGCAACCTTGGGCCGCACAGCGGGATGAAGTCGATTGGCCTCGCGGCGACCTACACCAGAGACGCCGTCAAGGTCACGGCAGGTGTGCGCTACGTGGAAATCGGTGATGCGACGACCAAGGGTATTGGCGGCGTTTTCACCGACAACTCCGGCATCGGCTGGGGCATCCGGGTCGGTTACAGCTTCTGAGCCTCTGGCATGAACAGGATCGGCCCCGCTTCGGCGGGGCTTTTTCATGCCCCGCACCGCCAATCCCCTGCGCCTGCCAAGAGGGGACGACCGCCAGCGGTCCCTGCGCAAGCCGGGACGGACTGGCAAAAATTGTACTAGGCGCAAGATCCGGATGGCGGCAGATCCTCCCGGGCGTTAGGGAGGGGGCACCATCAAGGAGGCCCCGATGCCGCGCGATATTTCCCCCGACAGCCTCTTGCGCAGCGCGCCTTTGCGGGCCGCCGTCACCCAGACCAGCATCCCCGCCAAAGGATGGTTCCTGCTCGTCTTGCTCTCGTCGATCTGGGGCGGCTCGTTCTTGTGCAACAAGATTGCGCTGGCCGAGGTGCCGGTGTTCACCATGGTGTCGCTGCGGGTTGGGCTGGCGGCAATGGCGCTCTGGCTGGTGTTGGCGTTTCGCGGCCAGCGGCCGCCGCGCGATCTGCGGCTCTGGGGCAAGTTCTTTCTGATGGGGCTGTTCAACAATGCCGTGCCCTTCTCGCTGATCGTCTGGGGCCAGCACCGCATCGATTCCGGGCTGGCGGGCATCCTGAATTCCTCGACCGCGCTGATGACCGTGCTGGTGGCGGCGCTGCTGCTGCCCGATGAGCGGCTGACCCGGCGCAAGGGCACCGGCGTGCTGCTCGGCCTGCTCGGGGTGACCATCGCCATCGGCCCGGCGGCGCTGACCAATTTCAACCTCGGCTCGCTCAGCCAGCTGGCGCTGCTTGGCTCCTCGCTCTCTTACGCCTGCATCGCGGTCTATTCGCGCGGCGCCATGAAGGGCGTGCCACCTCTGGTCGCCGCCGCCGGCATGATGACCGGGGCGAGCGTGATCATGATCCCCGCCGCGCTGATCACCGAAGGCGTGCCGAGCTTTGACTGGTCGCTGCCGGTCTGGGCGGCGGTCCTGTGGCTGGCGCTGGGCGCTTCGGCCTTGGCCTTCGTGCTCCTCTACCGCACGCTGGCGCTGGTCGGGGCGGGAAACATGTCGCTGACCACGCTGATGGCCGCGCCCATCGCCATCCTGCTCGGCTGGGCCGTCTATGGCGAGGCGCTGGCCCCCCGGGTCTTTGCCGGGTTCTTCGTGCTGGTGGCAGGGCTTTTGGTGCTGGATGGCAAGCTGATTGCGCGCCTCCGCCGTCGAAAACCCCGTGACGCGGGCGCGGGCGCAGAGTAAACCGCCTGCAACAGCAGTCAGGCAGGAACGGGTGATGATCTATCAGACGGCAGCGGAATGGCGGGACGCGGCACAAAAGAAAGTGCTGCTGTTCGGCATGTCCGGTCTGGGCAAGACCCATGTCTCGGCCACGTTGCGCGGCACCGGCCAGTGGTTCCACTATTCCATCGATTACCGCATCGGCACCCGTTACATGGGCGAGCATATCGCTGACAATTTCAAGCGCGAGGCGATGAAAGTGCCGCTGCTGCGCGAGCTTTTGTTGACCGACAGCGTCTATATCGCCTCGAACATCACCTTTGAAAATCTGGCGCCGCTGTCCACCTATCTTGGCAAGCCGGGCAATCCGGCCAAGGGCGGCCTGCCCTTTGCCGAGTACCAAAAGCGGCAGGCGCAGCATCAGGCGGCGGAACAGGCCGCACTGACCGACACGCCGCATTTCATTTCCCGTGCGCATGACCTCTATGGCTACCAGCATTTCGTCTGCGACACCGGCGGCTCGATCTGCGAGGTGGTCGACCCTGCGGATGCCGCCGATCCGGTGCTGACCACGCTGTCCAATGCGGCGCTGATGGTCTGGATCGAAGGCTCGGAGGCGCATACCGAAGAGCTGATCCGCCGCTTCGACCGCGCGCCGAAGCCGATGTATTATCAGCCCGCCTTTCTCGAGGCCGCCTGGGCAGAATACCGCGCCGATCTGGGCCTTGCCCCCGAAGCCGTGGACCCCGACCATTTCGTGCGCTGGACCTATGCCCGCGCCCTCGCCCACCGTCAGCCGCGCTATGCGGCGATGGCGGCCAACTGGGGGATCTCGGTCAAGGCCGAGGACGTGGCGCTCGTGCGGTCGGCCAGTGATTTCACCGATCTGATAGCCGGCGCGATCGACGCCCGGCGAATGCGGGGCTGAGCCCCTGCCAACCCGGCCTTAACCCGTTTGCCCTAAGGGTACGGTCACATTGAAGACCGCGCCCGCCCGCCCTATCTGTCGATCCAGAAGGAGACCATCATGCCGATCACCCTGCCCGAAACGCTGCCCGCCTATGACATCCTCTCGCGCGAAGGCGTGATGGTCATGTCGCCGGGCCGCGCCGCGATGCAGGACATCCGGCCGCTGCGGATTGGTCTGCTCAATCTGATGCCGAAAAAGATCCAGACCGAGAACCAGTTTGCCCGGCTGATCGGCGCGACGCCGCTGCAGATCGACCTCTCGCTGATCCGGATGACCGATCACGAGACGAAGAACACCGCCGCCGAACATATGGCCGAATTCTACCGTCCTTTCGCCGAGGTCGAGGCTTCGGGCGAGAAATTCGACGGGCTGATCATCACCGGCGCGCCGATCGAACATCTGGACTTTGAAGACGTCACCTATTGGGACGAGCTCTGCCGGGTCTTTGACTGGACGCAGAGTCATGTGCAATCGACCTTTGGCGTCTGCTGGGGCGGGATGGCGATGGCCTATCACTTCCACGGGCTGAAAAAGCATGTGCTCGACCACAAGGTCTTTGGCTGTTTCCGCCACAGCAATCTTGCCCCCGCCTCGCCCTTCCTGCGCGGGTTCTCGGATGATTTCGTGATCCCGGTCAGCCGCTGGACCGAGATGCGGCAGCCGGAAGTGGACGCCCTGCCCGCGCTGAAAACGCTGCTCGCCTCGGATGAGGCCGGGCCCTGTCTGCTGGAGGATGCCGGGCACCGCGCGCTCTATATCTTCAACCATTTCGAATATGACAGCGGCACGCTGAAAGAGGAATATGACCGCGATGTCACGGCCGGAAAGCCGATCAATGTGCCGTGCAACTACTACCCCTCGGATGATCCGAAACGGGCGCCGCTGAACCGCTGGCGCAGCCATGCGCATCTGCTCTACGGCAACTGGATCAATGAAATCTACCAATCGACGCCCTATGACATTGCTCAGATTGGCTGCTAGTGCCCTGATCCTCCTCGGCCTTTTGGCCGGGGCGACGCTGTGGCGCGCGGGCGCGCGTGAGCGTGCGGCGGAACAGGCCGCGCCGCCCGAGGGGCAGTTTGTCACCGTTGAAGGGCGGCGCGTGCACGCGCTGGTCACCGGCACCGGCCCCGATCTGGTGCTGATCCACGGCGCGTCCGGGTCCGAGCGGGATTTCAGCTTTGACCTGATCCCGCTCTTGGCGCCGCATTACCGGGTCATCGCCTTTGACCGTCCGGGGTTCGGCTGGTCGGACCCGATCCCGGAGGATGACACGATCACCGCGCAGGCGCGCGTCCTGCAGGCGGCGGCAGCGGCGCTGGGCGCCACGCGCCCGCTGGTGCTCGGCCACAGCTATGGCGGGGCGGTGGCGCTGGCCTGGGCCACGGGGCATCCCGACCATATCGCGGGGCTGCTCGCACTCTCGGCGGCCTCTGAGGTCTGGCCCACCGACATGCCGTTTCTCTACAAGATCACCGCGCCGCGCTGGGGGCAGCTGATCACCGTGCCGCTGATCACCGCCTGGGTGCCCGAAAGCACCGTATCCGCCGAAACCGCCGCCGTTTTCGCGCCGCAAGAGATGCCCGAGGGCTATGTGGCGCATTTCGTGCCGATGATGTCGGTGCGCCGGGCCAGTTTCGCGCTGAACGCCCGCCAACGTGCCAGCCTGAAAGAAGAAATCCGCGCGATGGTGCCGCTCTATCCCGCGCTCGACCTGCCGGTCGAGGTGCTGCACGGCGACGCCGACACCACGGTGGACCTCGACATTCACGCCCGGCAACTGGCCGCGGCCATCCCCGGCGCGCGCCTGACGGTGCTGCCCGGCATCGGCCATATGAGCCAGCATGCGGCGATCCCCGCGGTGCTGGCGGCGCTCGCCCGGCTGACCGACCGCGCCCGCGCCGAAGCCCGCCTTTAGGGCGATTGCACCCGCCCGCCCAATCGCCATACTGGCCAGAGCAGCAACGGAGCCCGCCATGAGCCAAGAGATCCCTTTCGTCGGTGACATCAGCAAGTTTCTGGAGGATGAGGCGCCGAAGGACATCCGCAAAGCCATTGAAAAGGGTAAGAAAAAGGACATCCTTGATCCGTCCTATCCCTATGAGCGGGTGCTTGATTCCGAGGAATATGAGCCGCAGATGGAGAAGCTGCAGATCGAGCTGGTGAAAATGCTCTGGGATCTGCGCGACACCGGCAAAAGACTGATGGTGGTCTTTGAGGGCCGCGATGCGGCGGGCAAAGGCGGCACGATCGAGCGGATGCGCGAAAATCTCAATCCGCGCTCGGCCTATATCGTGGCGCTGCCGAAACCCTCGGAACGCGAGGCGACGCAATGGTATTTCCAGCGCTATGTGGACTGGTTGCCCGCGGCGGGCGAGATCGCGCTTTTTGACCGCAGCTGGTACAACCGCGGCGTTGTCGAACAGGTCTTCGGCTTTTGCACCCCCGATCAGCGCAATCATTTTTTCCAGCAACTTCCGCAGTTTGAGCAGATGCTGGTGGATGAGGGGATCATTCTCGTCAAGCTGTGGCTGAATGTCGGCCGCGCCGAACAGCTGCGCCGGTTCCTCGACCGTGAAAAGGATCCGCTGAAACAGTGGAAGCTGAGCTGGATCGACGTTGAGGGGCTGAAAAAGTGGGATGACTACACCACCGCCATCGGCGAGACCCTCTCGCGCAGCCATACGGAATTCGCGCCCTGGACGGTGATCCGCTCGGATGACAAGAACCGCGCGCGGCTGGCGGCCATTCAGACCGTGCTGAATGCCGTTGATTATAAAGGAAAAAGCAAAGAGGCGATTGGCGAGATCGACCCCAAGGTCTGCGGTGGGATCGAGATCTGGAATGGCTAAGGCCGGCTACCATCACGGCAATCTGAAACAGGCTCTGGTCGAGGCGGCGCTGCGGCTGATCGAGACGCATGGGCCGACCGGTTTCACCCTCTCGGAGGCCGCCAAGACCGCCGGGGTCACCCCCGCCGCGGTCTACCGGCATTTCGAGGGGCGCGAGGATCTGATCGCCGAGGGCGCGCGGCAGGGCTATACGATTTTCGCCGATCTGATGGAACATGCCTATGCCAATGGCCAGCCCTCGGCACTGGCGGCCTTTGGCGCGGTGGGCCGGGCCTATCTGGCATTTGCGCGAAAGTTTCCAGGGCATTACATGGCAATGTTCGAGTCCGGTATCTCGCCCAACCATGACCCCGCCATCGCCCAGGCCTCGGCCCGCGCCGAGGCGGTGCTGACCCGCGCCGCCGAGACCCTCTCGCGCCACATTCCCGCAGGCAGGCGGCCCCCCGCCGCGATGTTCTCGGCGCATTTCTGGGCGATGTGCCACGGCGTGGTCGAGCTTTACGCCCGCACCCCGCCCGGAACGCGGACGCAATTCACCCCCGATGATCTGTTGGAAAGCGGCATCGGCATCTATCTGCGCGGCCTGGGCCTGATTCCCACCGACGCCTGAAACCCCCAATATTTCAAGACACTGAAAGGCACTTCTCATGCAACTCGCGCAGCGCGTGGCCCATATGACCGGAGATGGCCCGGACGGGTGGGAGATTTTGTTCCGGGCGCGCGAGATGATCGCGGCGGGTGAGGCGGTGCTGAACCTGACCATCGGTGAGCCGGACATCAAGACCGCGCCGGAAATCCTTGAAGCCATGCATCAATCCGCCATGGCGGGTGCCACCGGCTATTCCGGCATTCAGGGGATTGAGCCGTTGCGCGCCGAGATTGCCGCCCGGGTCACCGCCCGCACCGGCGTCCCCACCAGCCCGGCGCAGGTGATTGTCACCCCCGGCGGTCAGGCGGGCCTTTATGCCGCGCATCAGGTGCTGCTCGATGCGGGTCAGACCGGCCTCTGTATCGATCCGCATTACCCGACCTATCCCGGCACCATCCGCGCGGCGGGCGGCCTTGTGCGCGCCGTGCCCGCCGCCGCCGAAGCCGGGTTTCAGCCCGACCCCGCCGCGCTGGCCCGGGCCGCGCGCGAGAGCGGCGCCCGCACCTTGCTGATCAACAGCCCCAACAATCCCACCGGCGCGCTCTACAGCCGTGAGACTTTGGAAGCGATTGCCGAGGTCTGCATCGCGCAGGATCTCTGGCTGATTTCAGATGAAGTTTATGACACACAGGTCTGGGAAGGCACGCATATCAGTCCCCGCGCCCTGCCCGGCATGGCCGAGCGGACCGTGGTGCTCGGCTCGCTCTCCAAGAGCCATGCGATGACCGGCAGCCGCATCGGCTGGATCGTGGCGCCCGAGCCGGTGATTGCGGCGCTGCATGCGCTGAACATCAACACCACCTATGGCCTGCCGGGCTTCATCCAGGAAGCAGCACTCTTCGCGCTGCGGCAGGGCCCGGCGTTTGAGGCGCAGGTGGCCGAACCTTTCCACCGGCGCCGCGATCTGGCCTGCCGCGTGCTGGCCAACAATCCCGCGCTGCGGGTCTCTTCGGCCTCGGGGGCGATGTATGTGATGGCCGACATCCGCGCGACCGGTATGTCTGGTGAAGCTTTTGCCCGTAAGCTCTTGGCAGAAGAGAAAATTGCGCTGATGCCGGGGGAAAGTTTCGGCGCCTCATCTGCCGGGCATCTGCGGATCGCGCTGACCCTCGCGGATGATCAACTGGAAATCGCGCTGACCCGTCTGGCTGATTTTGCCCGGCGGCAGCTCGGCTGATGCCGCGCCCTCCTGTGGCGCAGCACCGTTAGGTGCAGAGCGGCGCGGGGATCACAGATCCTCGCCCGCCAGATGCCCCCCGGCGGCGGCCCCCAGCCGGGTGGAGCTGTCGACGAAAATGGCATCGAATCCGGCAAAAAGCGCCCGGTTCAGCGCTCGGCCCGCCGTCGACGTGCTGAAGACCGCATAACGCTCCAACTCGGCGTCACTGAGCGGCGCATAGGCCATGAAAAGATAGCTCACCACCCAGCTGTTCATCTGCTCGCGCACCGCCGGCTCCTGCCCCCAGATTTCAGCCAGCATATCCGACTCGGTCACCTGATAGGACAGGCCCCCCGCCTGCACCATCGCCCGGTAGAACGCCAGATTGGCATTCATGCCAGAGGTGACATTCGGCTCGATCAGATCGGCGCGTTCGATGAAATCTTCCACCGCGCGCAGCCGCGGATTGCCGGCGTCATAGCCCGCGTCCCGCGCCGCATTGGCGGCCTCTTCAATGCCCGGTTCCTGCAAGGCACGCCGCGCGTCAATCTCGAGAGAGACAATCCGTTTGCCGAGATCGGATTGCAAAAACTCCAGAATTTCAGCCTCTTGCGAGGTGTCAAACGTGGCGGCGAACACCTCGTCAAACAGCGGGCGCAACCGTGCCGGATCATGCACCGCGGCCACTTGTGCCGCCCAGGACGCCCCGCCCTTGTCGGGGAACAACTCGGCCTGCAGATCCTCGCCATAGGCCGCCCCCTCCTGCGCCATGACCGCCAGCACATCCTGCAGCCGCAACGCCTCAAGCACATCGGCGGGCTCGGCCGTGGCCTGCTGCGTCGTGGCGCAGAGAAGCGGAAAAACCGCGGCGGCAAGACGGAAGGGCAAAGACATCTGAGGCTCCTTTCGGGGGCGTCTGTCAGAGGTAATCTGCCCCATCCCCGCTGCCAAGCGAAGCCGCAAAAACTTTCTGCCACGGTTTCGTCATATCCGTGCAAAAAGCGGTTGCATGCCCCCGCATCCCGGGCTAAATCCCGCCCCACGACGACCCCTGACGCGGAGAGGTGGCAGAGTGGTCGAATGCGGCGGTCTCGAAAACCGTTGTGGGTGAGAGCCCACCCAGGGTTCGAATCCCTGTCTCTCCGCCATTTCCCTTTGATTTCATAGGGAGATTTGGGGCACTCGCGGATCCGTCCGCCGAAACACTCAGCACAGAAGAATGTTTGGGAAACAGCGGGTCAGCGCTGTTCCTTGCCAATGTCGGCTTCGCGGCTCTCCATGGTTTTTGCGCCCGATGCGGAATGGCGGGCCGCGTGCTGCGCAGATCAAGGACGCCTGCCGCTTCATTGCGCCCTGCCTCCGTCACCACGGCCTCACGCAGCCTGCGCTTGCGGGATACGCCTGCGGAACACGCTCGGGGTGCCCCCTGAGAGCAGATGGCAATCGCCGTCGCTGTCCGGTTTTCCGCGCGCCGCTCGGCACGGTGCCATCCCGCCTGCAGCACGGCGGTGTCACCTGAATATCCTGTCGTTGCACCGCGTTTCAGCTTGCCCCGAGCCAGACCCGTGCCAGACCGCCCCGACTCTGTCGTGCGGCCCGGTGACAGGCTCAGCGGAGCAGTTGCGCGGCGGCCCAGGTCAGCCCCAGCAAGAGCGGCTGGTGCACCACATAGATCACCAGGGAATGCCGCCCCGGCCAGGCCAGGACCCGCTGCAACCGGCTTTGCGCGGCGGGTGCCGGGCGCGGCGCGGCCGGGCCATTCGCTGTCCCGCGCGCGCGGCCGCGCAGGAGCTGCGCAATGCCCATCCCCGCCAGATAGGGCGCGAGCCAGGGCACCAGCGGCACAAAATCCATCGACCGCGGCACCTCACGCGAGAGGCCGAGGCCGAGCAGGTAATTGGCATCAAACCCCACGCGCGGCAGATAAAGCCAGATCGCCAGAACGCCCACAGCGGCCGCCAGCGTCAGAACAGCAGGCAGGCGCAGGAGCACCAGGCCGATCAGGCTGGCCGCGGCGATGCAATGCAAGATACCAAAGAAAACATAGCGTTCCGGATCATCAAACCAGGTGGACAGGCTGATCGCGGCCGCGGCTGCCACCAACCAGCCAAAGCGGCGCAGAAAATGCCGCCAGCGGATTGCGCGCCCATGCGCCAGCACGAGGCTGGCCCCCGCGAGACCGAGAAAACTGGTCGCCACAATCCGCGCCTCAAGGATCCAGCCGAAACTGAACGGCACATGCGGCTCAATGAAGCCGAAAAACGCCAGATCATAGGTGAAATGATACAGCGCCATGCCGAGGATTGCCGCGGTTCGCGCCAGATCGAGCGCCCAAATGCGTCCTGTCGGCGGGCCCGGCCGCCTGCCCTCAAGCTCTTGTCGCGGCGCAGCCTCTGCTGCAGGCCCCCCGTTTTGCATCATCCCTCGCCCCCGGCCACGCCTTATGGCAGTGCCCGGACGCTACCCGGCCAGACCGGAAACTTCCATGCCCCTTCACGCCCCCGCGTCAGAGGGCGCAGAAAGCCGCCGCACCGCGCGGACCGGCCCCTGCCGACGCGTCCCTGCAGACGGGTCCCTGCAGACGGGCCAAAGAGTCACAAGGATCCGCGACGGCGGGCCAGAGGCGGCTCGGGCCGGGGTTTTCGCGCCAGCCGCAGCCGGAAACCGCAGATCCGCCGCAGGATATTCTGCCGCGCGGCGCAAAACAGTGCCCGCTGCGGCGCTCAATCGTTACAGTGGCATGAAACCGTCCGCCCCATCGTGCGGCACCCGACATGCAGAAAGGCTTGCGCCCATGACATCCTATTCTCTGGCCCTGATCCCCGGTGACGGGATCGGCGTTGACGTGACCGAGGCCGCGCTGCGGGTCGCCCATGCCGCAGGCGCGCGATTCGGATTTTCGCTTGAAACAACAACCTTCCCATGGTCTTGCGACCATTACCTGACCCATGGCATGATGATGCCCGAGGATGGAATCGCGCAGCTCTCCGGCTTTGACGCGATCTACCTCGGTGCCGTCGGCTGGCCGGATTCGGTGCCGGATTCGGTCTCGCTGCACGGGCTTTTATTGCCGATCCGCAAGGCCTTCCGGCAATATGCCAACATCCGCCCGCATATCCTTTTGCCCGGTGTCGAGGGGCCGCTGAAATCGCAAGGCTTTGATATTCTGTGCATTCGTGAGAATACAGAGGGCGAATATTCCGGCGCGGGCGGCCGCGTGCATCAGGGCACCCCGGACGAGGTGGCGGTGGAAACCTCGGTCTTCACCCGCGCGGGGGTGGAGCGGATCCTTCGCTTCGGCTTTGAGCAGGCACGCGCGCGGCGCAAGAAACTGACCTCGGTCACCAAATCCAATGCGCAGAAATATTCGATGGTCTTCTGGGATGAGGTGACGCGCGAGCTGGCCGCCGACTACCCGGATGTCGAGGTGACCCATACCCATATCGACGCGATGGCGGCGAAGATGGTGATGGCGCCGGAAAGCCTTGACGTGATCGTCGCCTCCAACCTCTTTGGCGACATCCTGACCGATCTGGGCGCGGCGATTCAGGGCGGGCTTGGATTCGCGGCCTCGGCCAACATCTGCCCCGACCGCAGCTTCCCCTCGATGTTTGAGCCGGTGCATGGTTCGGCCCCTGATATTGCGGGGAAAAACATCGCCAATCCGATCGCGGCGATCTGGTCGGCGGCGATGATGCTGGAGCATCTGGGCGAGGCCGCGGCCGCCCGCGCCGTGCTGGCAGCGATTGAGACGGCGACGGCGGGCGGCATCGGCACCCGGCCGGGCAGCCATTCGACCGAGGCGATCACCACCGCCATTCTGACCGCTTTGGAGGCCTGAGATGCAATTGAACGATCCCGATCTTTTCCGTCAGGCGGCGCTGATCAACGGCAGCTGGATCACCCGCGCCGATCTGCCGGTGACCGACCCCGCCAGTGGCAAAACCATGGGCCATATGCCCGATTGCACCGCCGAGGAGACGGAGGCCGCGATTTCCGCCGCCGAGGTCGCGATGCGCGGCTGGCGCAAACGCACCCATGCCGAGCGCGCGGGGCTTCTGATGCGCTGGCATGATCTGATGCTGGCGCATGAAAGCGATCTGGCAGCGCTGTTGACCGCCGAGCAGGGCAAACCCCTGGCCGAAGCGGTGGGCGAGATCCGCTATGGCGCGAGTTTTGTGAAATGGTTCGCCGAAGAGGCGCGGCGCATCAATGGCGGCATGATCCCCTCGCCCACCGCCGACCGCCGCATCCTGACCATGCCCGGGCCGGTCGGCGTCTGCGCCATCATCACACCGTGGAATTTCCCGAATGCGATGATCACCCGCAAAGTGGCCCCGGCACTGGCGGCGGGCTGCACCGTTGTCATCAAACCCTCTGATTTCACACCCTATTCGGCGCTGGCACTCGGCGTTCTGGCCGAGCGCGCGGGGATTCCGGCAGGCGTCATCAACATCCTGACCGGCCGCCCGGCGGTGATCGGCGCCACGCTGACCGCCAGCGCCACCGTGCGCAAGTTATCCTTCACCGGCTCCACCCGCGTCGGCGCGCTCCTGATGGAGCAATGCGCGCCGACGGTGAAAAGGCTCAGTCTGGAACTCGGCGGCAACGCGCCCTTCATCGTCTTTGATGACGCCGATCTCGATCTGGCCATCGACGGGGCGATGATGTCGAAATTCCGCAATGGCGGCCAGACCTGCGTCTGTTCCAACCGGATTTTGGTGCAGGCCGGGGTGCATGACGCCTTTGTGGAAAAACTCAGCGCAAGGGTGGCGGCGCTGAAGGTCGGCCCGGGCACCGAGGCGGGCGTGGAGATCGGCCCGATGATCAATGCCGCGGCGATTGAGAAGATCAACCGCCATGTCGCGGATGCTCTGGCCAAGGGAGCCACGCGCGCCACACCCGCCCGCGACCTCCCGGGACAGTACGCCGATCCGGTGGTGCTGACCGGAGCCACGACCGACATGGAGCTCGCCTCCGAGGAAACCTTTGGCCCCGTCGCGCCGATCTTCCGCTTTGAGACCGAGGAAGAGGCGATTGCGATTGCCAATGGCACGCCCTTTGGCCTCGCCTCGTATTTCTACACCCGCGATCTCGCGCGCGGGTTCCGGGTGGGCGAGGCGTTGGATTTCGGCATGGTCGGGCTGAACACCGGCATGGTCTCGACCGAGGTGGCGCCGTTTGGCGGCGTGAAAATGTCCGGGCTGGGGCGTGAGGGCGCACAGGCGGGGATTGCCGAATATCTGGAAACCAAAGCCTTCCATATTGGCGGCCTTGGATGAAGATCTCTCCGCAACGCACTGATTTACCATTCGATAAATCCACGGCATTTATCTGATCCATGACGCAGACCCGGCACGACAGCGCGCGCCGGGTCTGCGTCACATCACCTTCGCCAAAGAACGGCCTGCAAGCCATTCATCAAACGTCAAAAAAGAGGCTCGGGCGCACGGCACGGATCATTCCCCAAGGCACGGCGCCGAGCATGGGACACCCGCGCGGCGCCTGCATGCAGCTGCATTTTGCCGATGTGCGCCATTGACCTCTGCGCCGCCCGGTGGCCCTCTGGCCACGGGGTGCAACCGCCCCGTTGATCCCGTCACAGGTCACAGGAGCCGTCATGACCCCCGAACGCATGCTTGCCACCCTCGTTGGTTTTCGCTCGGTCGTGGGCCAACCGAATGGCCCGGTGATCGATTTCATCCGCGACCATCTGGCCGCGCAGGGTGTGGAGAGCACGGTGATCACCGGGCCGGAGGGCGACCGTGCCAACCTTTTTGCCAGCATCGGGCCGCGGGACCGGCCGGGCTATATCCTCTCCGGCCATCTCGATGTGGTCCCCGCGGGCGAGCCGGAATGGCGGGCCGATCCGTTCACCCTTCGCCATGAGGGGGATCGGCTGATCGGGCGCGGTGCCTGCGACATGAAGGGCTTTGTGGCGGCGGTGCTCTCGTCCGTGCCCGCCTTGACGGCGCGGACGCTCGGCGCGCCGATCCACATCGCGCTCTCCTATGACGAAGAGGCGGGCTGCAAGGGGGTGCCGCATCTGATCGGGCAATTACCGGATCTTTGCGCGCCGCCGCTGGGCTGTATCGTGGGCGAGCCGTCGGGCATGCAGCCGGTGCTGCGCCACAAGGGCAAGGCCGCGCTGCGGGTGACAGCGCGCGGGGTGCCGGGGCATTCCGCACGCCCGGATCTGGGGGCGAATGCGATTCACGCGCTGATCCCGGTGCTGAATGCCGCGCTTGCCGCGCGCGATGCCGCCGAAACCGGCGCGCAGGATCCGGCGTTTGAGCCGCCCTATTCCACGCTGCAGATTGGCCGGATCGGCGGCGGTCAGGCGCTCAACATCATTCCGGATGCGGCCTGGCTTGAGATCGAGGCGCGCGCGATCAGCGGCACCGATCCGCGCGGGCTTTTGGCTCAGGTTGAGGCAATCGTGGCGGCGCAAGAGGCGCTCAGCCTTGAGCTGCTCTCCAGCTATCCGGCGCTGGCGCTGGATGATGGCCATCCGCTCGCGGCGCTTGTGGCGGGCCTGAGCGGCGCTGCACCGGGTCCGGCGGTCTCTTATGGCACCGAGGCGGGGCTGTTTCAGGCGGCGGGAATTCCGGCGATCATCTGCGGCCCGGGCGACATGAGCCGCGCGCATAAACCTGAGGAATATCTGAAGGTTGAGGAGCTGTACGCCGCGCGCGACATGGTGCTGGCGCTGGCGGATCATCTGAGCCGCTAAAGCTTTGGGACAGCCGAGACTGGCGGGCCTGCAGGCTGTGCCTGCGGGGCGGCGGCCAGGGTGGCCGGATCGGCGGCGGGCCTCCGCGCGCCGTCCCGGTCAGAACCCGCGCCGCGCAATATCGTGCTTTCGCAGCGCCGCGCCCCCGCCCGAAAATACCGCCCCCACCCCCGATGCAGCGCAATATGCTGCGCCAGCGGCGATAGGCTGACGGGCAGAAGCAGGAATCCCCGATGCACCGCCGCCCTTGCGCCCGGCCCTCATCCCCAAAGCCTGGGCATCGCGGTGGCCTGCCGGTCCGCGCGGGTCTGTGGGCTCCGGGCAACCGGCCCCGCACCGGGGTTGGCAACCGCGCCTCCCGGCGGGCCCACAGACGGTTGCGCGCGGGGCCCTGCTGCCCGTCTGAAACCCACGCCCCCGCCGCGCAGGCGCGGGGCTGACCCCGGAGACCCCGATGCTGACCAACTCTCTGCAAGAGCTTGACCGCGACCACCTGATCCATCCCGTCGCCTCCTGGCGCGGCCATGAAGCGCGCGGCGTGCGGGTGCTGCAATCGGCCAAAGGCGCCACCGTCACCGATGCCGAAGGCCGCCAGCTGATCGACGGCTTTGCCGGGCTTTGGTGCGTGAACGCGGGCTATGGCCATGAAAGTATCGTGGAAGCGGCCGCCGAACAGATGCGCCGCCTGCCCTATGCGACCGGCTATTTCGACCTCGGCTCCGAAGCGCCGATCCGTCTGGCCGCGGCCCTGGCCGAGCGGGCACCGGGCGATCTGAAGCACATCTACTTCACCCTCGGCGGCTCGGATGCGGTCGACAGCACCGTGCGCTTCGTGCGCTATTATTGGCACGCCAAGGGTCAGCCGCAGCGCGATCAGTTCATCTCGATGGAGCAGGGCTATCACGGCTCGACCACCGTCGGGGCGGGTCTGACCGCCCTGCCCGGCTTTCACGCGGGCTTTGGCGTGCCGTGGAGCTGGCAGCATAAAATCTCGTCGCATTACGTCTACCGCAACCCGGTCGGCACCGATCCGGCCGCGATCATCGCCGCCTCGCTGGCCGAACTGCGCGCGAAAGTCGCCGAACTCGGCGAAGACCGGGTGGCGGCGTTCTATGCTGAGCCGATCCAGGGCTCGGGCGGGGTGCTGGTGCCGCCGCCGGGCTGGATGAAGGCGATGCGCGAAGCCTGCCGCGAGATGGGCATCCTGTTCATCGCCGATGAGGTGATCACCGGCTTTGGCCGCACCGGGCCGCTTTTTGCCTGCAGCGATGAAGATATCGTGCCGGATTTCATGACCACGGCCAAGGGCCTGACCTCGGGCTATGTGCCGATGGGGGCGGTGTTCATGGCCGATCACGTCTATCAGACCATCGCCGACAGCGCAGGCGCGGCCGCCATCGGGCATGGCTTTACCTATTCGGCGCATCCGGTCTCGGCGGCGGTCGCGCTGGAGGTGCTGCGGCTGTATGAGGATGGGATTTTCGAGAATGGCCGCAAGGCGGGCGCCCGGCTGCTGGCGGGGTTGCAGACCCTGGCCGATCACCCGCTGGTGGGGGATGTGCGCGGCCGGGGCATGCTGGCGGCCATTGAGCTCGTCACCGACAAGGAGAAGAAAACCCCGCTGCCCGCCGCGCTGAACGCCGCCACCCGGCTGTTTGACCGGGCCTGGGACCAGGGGCTGATCATCCGCGCCTTTGCCAATGGGTGCTTTGGCTATGCGCCGCCGCTCTGCTGCACCGATGCCGAGATTGACGCCATTGTCGCGCGCAGCCGCAAGGTGCTGGACCTGACGCTGGAAGACCCCGAAATCCGCGCCGCGATGCGTTGACCAATGCTGCCCGGCGCAGAGAGGGCCGGGCAGGTTTTCATCGATATAGCAGCGCGTTACCCGACGACATTGAACTCCGGACCATAGGGGTATCTGGTGATATCCTCATGGCCGGTCTCGGTGATGAACAAGATGTCATGCTCGCGGTAGCCCCCGGCGCCGGGCTGCCCCTCAGGCAGGGTCAGCATCGGCTCCATCGAGATCACCATGCCCGGCTCCAGCACGGTGTCGATGTCTTCGCGCAGCTCCAGCCCTGCCTCGCGCCCGTAGTAATGCGAGAGCAGGCCAAAGGAATGGCCATAGCCGAAGGTGCGGTATTGCAAAAGATCACGTTCCTCGAAGAAGGCGTTGATCTTATGCGTGATTTCCGAACAGGAAGCACCGGGTTGCAAGAGGCTCATCCCGTATTCATGTGCGGCGACATTCGCCTCCCAGATCTTCAGCGCGGCGGCATCCACCTCGCCCAGAAAAAGCGTGCGTTCGAGCGCGGTGTAATAGCCCGAGATCATCGGAAAGGCGTTCAGCGACAGGATATCGCCGCGCTGCAAGTGCCGTCCGGTCACCGGATTATGCGCGCCATCGGTGTTGATGCCGGATTGGAACCAGACCCAAGTGTCGCGGTATTCGGCGTCGGGGTAAAGCCGCGCAATCTCCAGCTCCATCGCGTCGCGGCCCGCCATTGCCACGTCAATCTCACGCACACCTGCGCGGATCGCGTCACGGATCGCAAAGCCGCCGACATCTGCCACAGCCGCCCCGGCGCGGATCAGATCCAGCTCGGCCTGTGATTTATGCATCCGCTGCCGCATGGTGGTTTCGGCAATGTCGACGCGGGCTTTCGGGCTGAGGAAAGCGTCGAGTTTCGCCGATTGCACCAGCGTCAGATGGTCCGCCTCATAGCCGACCACCCGGCCCGGCCCCGCCACCTGCGCCACCGCGCGCCAGTAATTGTCGCGCGCCCAGTCGGTATAGGTGATGTTGTCGCCAGAACCGCGCCGCCAGGGCTGGGCCGCGTCGATGCCCGCAGAGATGGTCACCGCATCCTGTGCGGTCACCACCAGCGCATAGGGACGGCCAAACGAGCAATAGAGAAAGCCGGAATAATAGGCGATGTTGTGCATCGAGGTGAAAACCGCCACCTCAACGCCCAGCCCGGCCATGCGGCTGCGCAGACCTGCCAGACGGGCGGCATATTCCGCATCAGCAAAGGGCAACACACGGTCGCCTTGGTGAAAACGATAGGATTCAGGACGTTTCGTCATTCTCAGACCTCACATCGGGGGTCTGCCGCAGCCAGGACCCCGAAAGATCCCGGCGTACAGGACGCGGTGGCGGGGACGGAACCTGCACCACAAGCCCGGGCGCATGCCCTGCAACGACGCCATCGTTGCCTGCTCAAGGCCAAGGATGCGCGGCGGCCGCGCAAAAAGCAAGCGGCCTTTGCACGCCCGAAGCCTTCAGGCGTTGCGCGAAGATCTCCGCGCAACGCCTTGTTTTAAAATCAGTCCGCCTGACTGACGAAACGGGTGTCGAGATATGCATCCACCGCTTCCGAGCCGCCTTCGGTGCCGTAGCCCGAATCCTGAATGCCGCCGAAGGGCACTTCCGGCAGCGCCAGACCCAGATGGTTCACCGTCAGCATCCCCGCCTGAATGTTGCCGCGCAGATATTGCGCGGTTTTCGACGAGCCGGTGAAGGCGTAAGACGCCAGACCGAAGGGCAGACGGTTCGCCTCGGCCATGGCTTCTTCGGCCTCGGCAAAGCGGTTGACGATGGCGACCGGGCCAAAGGGCTCGTCATTCATCATCTTGGCATTGGTCGGCACATTGGTGATCACGGTCGGCTCAAAGAAATAGCCCTCATTGCCGATCCGGCGGCCGCCGGTCACCACTTCCGCGCCCAGAGAGACCGCATCCTGCAGCATCCCCTCGATCGCCGGAATGCGGCGTTCATTGGCCAGCGGCCCCATCTCGGTGCCCGCCTCCATGCCATTGCCCACTTTCAGCGCCTCTTGCGCCTTCGCAAAGCCCTCGATGAACTGATCGGCCACGCCATCCTGCACGAGGAAACGGGTCGGCGAGACGCAGACCTGCCCGGCATTGCGGGATTTGTGCATCGACATCAAAGAGATGGCCTTTTCCATATCGGCATCGTTGAAGATCAGCACCGGCGCGTGACCGCCCAGTTCCATCGTCGCGCGTTTCATGTGCAGACCGGCGAGCGAGGCCAGTTGCTTGCCGACCGGGGTCGAGCCGGTGAAGGAAATCTTGCGGATCGCCGGATGCGCGATGAGGTATTCCGACACCACCGACGGCACGCCGAACACGAGGTTGACGACACCCGCCGGGACACCGGCATCGGCAAAGGCGCGGATCAGTTCCGCGGGTGAGGCCGGGGTTTCTTCCGGTGCTTTCACGATAAAGGAACAGCCGGTGGCCAGCGCCGCCGAGAGCTTCCGCACCACCTGGTTGATCGGGAAGTTCCAGGGCGTGAAGGCCGCCACCGGGCCGACCGGCACCTTGATCGTCATCTGCGTGACATTGGCCGCGCGCGCCGGGATGATCTGGCCATAGGTGCGCTGCGCCTCACCGGCAAACCAGTCAATGACATCGGCGGCGCCCATGATCTCCATTTTCGACTGGATCAGCGGCTTGCCCTGCTCAAGCGTCATCAGCTCGGCGATCATGTCGGCGCGGCTGCGCAGCAGGTCGGCCGCCTTGCGCATCACCTTGGCGCGGTCATAGGCCGAGGTGTTGCGCCAGATCTCGAACCCGGCGACGGCAGCATCGGCGGCGGCCTCCAGATCGGCAATTTCGGCATGGGCGACATGGCCAATGACCTTTTCGGTCGCCGGGTTGACCACCGGGATCGCCGCGCCGCTGCCGTCGCGCCAGATGCCGTTGATGAAAAGCTGGGTGTTGGGATAGCTGGACATAGAACCTCTCGAACGGTCCCCGAAAGCGGGACCCAATGGATGCGCCGTCCGGGTGAAGCCCCGTGGCGGATGGGGGAGACCCTAGCGTGCGTCGGGCAGAGGTCAACCGCCGCAGATGCACAAAGGCATCATAAAAACCGGGGGAAGCCGGGGTATTTCGACTTGCATACCAGAAGCCAAAACCACCCATATCAGCGCGTTATGCATAAAGCGGCATCTGGCCCGAAACCGCCCGGCACGCGGGCGAAAGCCGCGCGGGAGGGGAAGCCCGGGCCCCGCCCCCTCTGAGCGCGCCGCCGCCCCGGGGCCAGCGCGCGGGCGACCGGGTTGCGCGGCCAGATCAGCAGACCAGAACCCGCTCTCGTGCAGGCGGCGTGAAAATTTGCTTTGACTCCCTGCCTGCCGGGTTCAACATGCCAAAGGGTGTGGATAGTCAAAGATCGTCCCGCAACAAATTCAAAAACCGGGCGTCTCGACGCGGCGCTCAGCATTCTGCGCGCCAAGGGCGATACCGCGACAGGCGTTGAACAGCTCTGCGCCGAGGCCGGGGCCAGCAAGGGCAGCTTTTTCCACCCCTTCGCCTGCAAGGACGCGCTGATGCCTGCCGCCGCGGCCCATTGGGACGAGGTGCCCGGCGGGCTTTTCGTCCGGGCGTCTTGCCAGCACAGTGCCGACCCGCCTGCCCGGCTGCCTGCCGATCTTGATTTGCGCAAAGATCTGTTGACCGGCGATCTGCCCGATGTCACCTGCTTTGCTGACATGATCACGCAAAAGGCCCATGACACGCCGCCCGAGATCGCGCCCGAGATCGCGGCGACCTGCCCGCGCGCCCCGCAGCCATGCCAAAACGCCCAAAGCGGACATAGGCCACGCAGACCTATGGTATGCGCCGCGACCGGAGCGCCGAAAGCCGCGCCTTGCACAGGCAAGCCGGGCTACAGGGCGCCTTCATTCCGGCCAAAGCCAAGGCGTCAACCATCACCGAAAGGACGACCCGGAAGGGCTTATCAGCCGAGATCCCGAGAGCCTTCACCTTTTCTGGTCCGAGCACGTTGAGCAAATAGTCCAGGGGAATGATCGACATCAAGTCGCTGTCATATTCATCGACCACCGCTCCCGCAGCACCGGCAAGCTGTCGCGTAACACCCGCCTTGGCCCCATCGCCATGCTGTTTGGTCAGGGGCGGCAATACCTGCTGGCCTGGAGTGAATATCAGGATGACTTGCGGCTGTTTGCGCTGGCGGGATTTGAAAAGATTACTCTGGAGGCTGACGCCTATACTCGTCCCGCAGGCTTCAATTTGCAGGACTGGCTCTCCGAGAGCTTCGGCATCTGGCGTGAAGAGCCGCAGGATGTCGAGTGGCGCTTTCTGCCCGATGTGGCGGAGGAGGCTGCAGGATACGTGTTCCATCCGAAGCAAAGCATGGAGAGTCTGGAGGACGGGTCTTTGGTGGTGCGGTTCAGAGCCGGGGGGCGGCAGGAAATGGAATGGTATCTCGCCCGCTGGGGCGATAGGGTTGAGACGCTGAGCGGGTAGTATATTTTGGAGGGGAGATATAATGGCTGAGTTCCTATCGGGTGCGTCACTGACAAAGCGAATCCGCGAGGTTGTCGTCGGCAAAGATGTTCGGTGTGCGGTCGCTTATTGGGGTGCGCATGGGTTTGGTGAAGATCTGGCGCGCAGGGGGGATGTCAGGATTGTCTGCGACATCGTCGGTGGATCGACCTCTCCTAAAGCGTTGGAATCCTTAGGGGCGCCCAAAAACAGGAGCCTGAAGCACATCGACAACCTGCACTCCAAGGTTTATATCTCGAATGCCGGTGTGGTGATTGGTTCCGCCAACGCATCTGCCAATGGTCTAGGTCTTGATGTAAACCCGGCGCAACTTATTGAAGCTGGGGTCTTTCACAAGCAGGGTGGCCATCTCTGGGAGCAAGCTACTAAGTGGTTTGATAACCTGTATTCTCAGGCAAGTATGGTTGACAAAGAGGCGCTTCAACTTGCGGCGGAACGATACCGGCCACGGACCGCAAACCGAATTGCTGACTTTAACGGGATGACGGTGCTTGAGCAAATCGCGGCTGACCCGGATCATTTTTCACATGCCGGGGTTGGCTTCATCATTTGCAGAACAAATGCGGATGACAATGAAATCAAAGTCGCCGCAGAAGAATCTGCAAAAAGCGGTGCGGGAGGCGACGTTAGTTTTGAGGCACTACTGAAACATGATCCAGAGCGGACTTTTATTGGTTGGCCACATGGTGAAATGGAAAACCTAAATGCAAAATTTGTCGAGTTCTACTTCGGCCCAAACGGTGGCAGACCAAAAGTCTTGGCCCACATTTTGGCCCACAGATTCGACAATGTCACAGCGGACAATAAAGGCCACTTCTATACTCGAGACGGAACTGGACTGATAACGCTTCCTAATGGCAGTGCATTTCCGACTGGCACCAGAAAATCTCTTGACGAGAAGGATTGGAATTTACTTGTTCGACTCGCGAAAGACCTTCCGGAACCAGAGGAGGACGGAATATTTCATGCCAGCGCGTTCGCCCAGCTTCTGAGAAGGGCATTACAGACAAACAAAGATTAGTGTTGGCATATACAGGATGTCGTCGGGGCTCCGTCCGAATCTGATGCATCCAACCCGCATCCTGCTCTCAAACCACAGAGGGCAGGATGCACCAGACCGAAACCCATACACTGCACGGCATCGCGTTGCGGCTGCTCCATGCCATCCCGGCCCATCGCTCCGAGGCATTGGTCTTGGCGGGGTGGATTTGCACACGCCCGGATGTCTTTTGCGCCTTGCCGCCTGTCGCCCCGATGGGACGCCATAGGCCCGGTGTGTCCTCACAGTATTGGCAGGCACTTGGCGATTATATCGGCGCAACCTTGCGGGATATGGTGGTGCCACCGGACCAACCGCTTGCCCGTTTGCGCACTATCGCGGCGCATCTGGGCCTTAATGCGGACGAGACGGCGATCCTGCGCTTGCTTGTTCTGCAACAGCGCAGAGGCGCGGTCGCGGATTGCACCGCTGTGCTGAAACGCGAGATCGGCCTTTCGGACGAGGCGGTGATTGCCTTGTGCTGCAATCTGGACGAGACGGAGGTGTGGGCTGCACTGGCCCCGAAGGCGCCCATCTCCGCCCTCAGTCTGTTTCAGAGTGATGGCACACGGCCAGTCATGGGTGATGAGCCCTACGCACTCTCGGGTCTGCTTCTGGCGCTTCTATATCCCCCCGGGCAAGGATCATCTCGTCTAATGCTTTGATATCGTGCTCAACCTCTTTACAGTTTCCCTGATCAGCAGATTGCAGGCCATTCATGCATTACCCCTTTCTCGTCATTGATCCGCGTTCCGGCTTGCAATACCGCCTGACCGATACCGGCCTTGCCGAACTGTCCCTTGCGCCTATAGCCGCCGAGTGGGCGCCGGGGCGCGCCATTGCCGAGGCGCCTGATCCGGTCTGGGCGGAAAGTCTCGACAATGCACCGGTCGAGACGATCTCGGCCGTCACCACTGCGCTGACGGATCTTGTGCTGGCCACCCCGGATCTGAAGGTGCCAAGCGTCGATCACCTACCCGAGCACCGCGCCAGGCGGCATCTCCTGGCGCTGGTCGCGCTGTGGCAAAGGTTGGGCGATGCGCTGCCAGAGGGGCTGGCACCGATCCGCCATGTGCTGACCCTGCCGCATGGGCGGTTCCTTGATCCCTTGCCGGTGGTTGAAGGTTCGCTGGATCCTCTGGCTCCCGCTGCGATGCAGGCGCTTTATGGCCGGATCCGGGATGAGTTCGGCTCTGTTCCCGCAAGCCCCTACACGCCGGCGGCCCCGATCGGCAGCCGCCTGCACGCGTTGCAGGGCGGGGTTTCCGCGCAGGCGATCACCTCCGGGGTTCTGGATGACAGCCTCGCGTTCTATGGCTTGCGCGATCCCGCTGCCTGCGCCGATTTCGCCGCTGCGCGCGCCCGGACGCTGATTGAATCTGGGGTGCCAGCCCGTAATATCGCCGTGCTGACAGGGGACGATCCACGCCAGATCGCGCGCGCTTTCGCTGCCCAGGGCGTGGCCCTTTCCGGCCTGCCGGGCCGTTTGCCCGAGCGTGATGTCATTGGCGAGACCGCGCTGCATCTGGCGCTGGCCAAACGCCCGCCGACCCCGGCCATGGTTCTGGCGAGCCTCGCGCTTTCCCCCCTGATGCCCTGGTCCGCTCAAACCGGGCGCGATCTGGCTGAAAGCCTCATGGGCGGCGATTTTCGGGGCACCATCCTCACTGCCACGCCCGCGCATAAGGAATTGTGGGACGATATCCGCGCCTCCGCAGGCAGCTTGCAACAGTTGCGTTTCCTGCTGGACCGGATCTGCGAGCGGCTCTCGCACGGCGATCAGGTCCGCGCGCGGCTGCCTGTCTGAGCTGCTGCCGGTTTCGTGGACACGAAGATAAGATCGTGACCAAGGAACTGGAGTGTGGATATGACGAGACGGAA
>NZ_JBGQOG010000025.1:0-48636 GCF_052113705.1 Phaeovulum sp. W22_SRMD_FR3
TCCGTCTCGTCATATCCACACTCCAGTTCCTTGGTCACGATCTTATCTTCGTGTCCACGAAACCGGCAGCAGCTCATGCCATTATGCTGCGAGTCTAGCCAGTGTCCGCCACTGATGGAGTTGGATGGCTCCCGCTCCCGGCATCGCAATGTGCCATACTGGGTGCTGTCAATTGACCCCAAGAAGGGAGCCATCCCTGAAGGAGCTTCCCACGGTCGTGCTCGATCTGGCCAAAAACTTGTTCCGGGTTCACGGCGTCGATGCCGCCGGGCGGTTGTGGTCTGGCGGCGAGACCGGCGCGCGCAGATGCCCGGGTTCTTCTCGCGCCTGGCCCCGTGCCTAATCGGCATGGAGGACTGTGCCGGGGCGCAGTATCAGGCATGTGAGCTGACGAAGCTCGGCCATGAGGTGAGGCTGATCCCTCCGCCTTACGTCAAGCCCTTCATCAAGCGAGGGAAAACCGATGCCGACGATGCGGAGGCGATATGCACGGCCGTTGTGCGGCCAAGAATGCGCTTCGTGCCGGTCAAGACCGGAGTCCGGCAAGCGGTGCTGATGCGCCATCGAGCATGGGATTTCCCCGTCCGGCAGGTCACCCCGCTCGCGACTGCGATCCGCGCCCATCTCGGGGAGTTTGGCCTGATTGCGCCCGAGGGCATCCACAATATGGGTCGCCTCGTCAAGCAAGCCGAGACGGCGGATCTGCCGCCCTAGGCGCGAATGCCTCCGATCTTCTAGTTGGGCAGTTTGCTGATACGAAGCTGCGTATCGATGTGATCACCGCCGATCTGCGCCGTGCCGCGGAGGAGGACGATACCGCGCGGCGGCTGCAGACGATGCCGGGCATTGGCCCCATCACGGCCAGTGTCCTTGCCGCCACGCTGCTGGAGGTGTCGGCCTTCCGCTCGGGCCGCTACCTGTCGGCCTGGCTCGGACTGACGCCAAAGGTGCAGTCCAGCGGTGGCAAGGAGCGGTTGGGCGGGATCTCGAAGATGGGGAACCGGTATATACGCCGGCGGCTCTGTCTCGGGGCCATCGGAGAGATCTCACCCCCTAAGCGCACCGATCCGGGCGAAGACTGGCTGGGCCGCATGCTGGCGAAGAAGCCACTGAAACGCGTGGCGATCGCTCTGCCCAATCGCATGGCGCGACAGGTCTGGGCGATGCCTGGAACGGGCGAAACATGGCGGGCTGCATAATGCGATGAACATCGGGCAGTCGTTGGCCCGATCAGACTGGCCAGGGCAAAGTGAGATGATGGCAAACTGACGGACAGGAGACTGGAACGCGCGACGTGGGGGGAGGACGAACGCGCCATCTACACCCGCCACCGATGGCGGGTCGAAGGCGCGCATGGCACGGCCAAGACACTCCACGGCCTTGCGCGAGCAGTCCGAAGGGGGCTCTAGAACATGAAGATCCAAACCCTCCTGACCGCCATGGCAATGAACCTCAAGAAGCTGGCGGTGGCCATGCTGCTGATCTGTTCGATCGTCGAGAATCACCCCGCCAGGTCAAACCCGGGACAAGTTTGAAACGACTTTTTCAACAGCCCCCGGGGGACTATTTCCCCGAAGATTGGCTAGCCCTTGATCTGAAAGACGTGCGGCACCGTGTTCTTGCTGAACCGGAGCAGCTAGGCCACCGTGCGGTAGCCAAACGATGGATTTGCTTCGATCATCGCCTTGATCGGGTCCGAAAACCGGTCATCGACCTTAGGTGCCGCCTTCGTCGGCTTATAATAGAGCGTGCGCCGAGGCACGCCGAGCCAAGGGCGCCGAGCCCGGTTCACTGACGAGCAGCCAACCTGTGCCGCCCATGTCCTGAGTCAGGTAAAACGGCCACGGTGCATCATGACCGTCGCAGCTTGGCACAGGGCGCGTCGAAGGTTGACGTCGCCCGCCTTGGTGATCCCGCCAGAGACATCGCGCTCGCCCGACTGGTTTCGCGAGGGTGTCAGGCCGACCCATGGCCCGACCTTCTTCGATGACGTGAAGCGGTCAGGGTCATCCACCGCCGACCGATAGGTCAGTGCGACCACCGCACCTACCCCGGGCATGGACATCATGCGGCGGCAGGCCGGATCCTCCTGGGCAAGCTGGCGAACACGACGTTCCAGCCCGGCCAGCTCCTGTCGGAGCGACAGTCGAGCCCGCAGCATCGGTTCGGTTGCCGCCTCCAGCATCGGATTGCCCGTCGTCAGTTCGCGAATACGCTGTTCAAACCTGCCGCGCGATATGGAGCCGACCTTCAGACCAAAGTTCCGCAAGAGCCCGCGCAGGGACATTTCCAACGCGATGAAGCCCTGTTGCACTGCCTTGCGCGCGTTCAGAACAGCGCGAACCTCTTGTGCCGACACAGATTTACAGTGAACCGGCCGGAACCACCCCAGATGAAGCAGGCGCGCGATCCCTTCGGCATCCCTGCGATCAGTCTTGATCGGCATGGCCTTCAGCGCCCCCTTCACCTGCCGGGTTTCCATTAGCACGACGTCACGTCCAGCCTCGGTCAGCCCGCGATGCAACCATTGCGACAGGGGACCGGCTTCCAGGCCGATGGCGGCGATGGTGCCGTCGAGGTGCCCCATCCAACGCACCAGCGCTTCCGGCTCGCTGGCCGCCTGCGCCTCCCTCTCGATTTTCCCATGCTCGCTGACCACGCAGATCGCGGTCTTCTCCAGCGACACGTCCAGTCCGACAAACAGCTTCATCCCGAAGTCCTCCCAATGGATCCGATACGGGAATGGCGCCAGCTTGCCCTCTGCTTGGCAACGGTAAAGGGTGGGTTGCGGCGCAGGCCCCGTTACGGCATTTCATTGATCGTCAAAGCCAGAAGATGACAGTTGCGGCGAGGGCGACAGCTGAGAGGAAGGTCTTTGCGCATCGGTCGTAGCGGGTTGCGATGCGGCGCCAGTCCTTCAATCTGTCGAACATGATCTTGATCCGGTTGCGGCGCCGGAAACGTCGCTTGTCGTAGCGGACTGTCTAGCTGCGCGACTTCCGACCGGGGATGCAGCGGCGCATCCCCTCGTCTGTCAATGCTTCTCTGAACCAGTCCGCATCGTATCCTTGGTCAGCGAGGGTCCATTCGGCCGCGGGCAGACTGCCCAGCAGCGCAGCGGCTCGGGTGTGGTCACTGACCAGGCCCGTGGTCATGAAGAATTCAGCTGACGACCCTCGGCGTCCGTGACGGCATGCAGCTTTGTTCTCAACCCACTCTTGGTCCGCCCAATCAAGCGCCCGCGCAGGTCGTCATGCCCCCTTTTTGCCCGCAGGCTCGAAGCCGTGCGATGCGCCTTCAGGTAAGTCGCGTCGATCATGATGGTCTTCTGCCCGGTGCCTTTGAGGCCAGCCCCTCCATCATCCTGGCGAAGCCCCCCATGTCAACCACCGCTTCCATCGGTTGTGGAGCGTCTTGGGTGGGCCATACTCCCGAGGCGCATCGCACCATATCAAGCCATTGAGAACGATGAAGACTATTCGCTCAAAACCCACCGATCATCGACGCGCGGTTTGCCATGGCTCCTCGGAAAGTACGGTTTCCGGCGCTCCATCTGCTCCTCAGTCAGGCAGAATAGATTGCTCATCATCAACCCGTCAACTCGGGGCCTTGAAACACGCAGCAACGGCACTCTCAAGCAGATCAATCGATCCTGAGCCTCGGGTGATGCTGGGTAAGAAAAATAGTGGCAAGATGATTTTTTGTTTGACCGCCACCAACGCATCGTCCGATACATGAGCGCTGCAGTGCGGCGAGCTCAGTGAGTTATGATGGAAGAGGCGGAAACATCATTTCTTATCTGGAAGATTTCTGCCAGAGGATTCTCGGAATGATGATTCCCCGGGCTGTCGACCGAAATAAGTCAAGAAGGCCTTACAGTGTTAATATTGCGAATTACCGATGCACGCAATGGCTTAGATTTTCACTTGATCCAATTGGTGTGAGGTCATGATTACAAAGCCAATCGAACTACAGACTAGCGATCAGTATTCAGCTTTGAATAAGATCGAAAAATTATTGTTATTAACGGGAATCTCTCTTCGATTCCTGTTCTCCAACGGATTGCTGAATGAATTTCTGCCTTACACTTCAGAAGGTGGTAGTGGATTTTTTAAAATACATCCCGGATCTTTATTTATTTCGGCGGCATTTTTTTTAATATTT
The DNA here is from genome assembly GCF_052113705.1 of Phaeovulum sp. W22_SRMD_FR3. Taxonomy (NCBI): domain Bacteria; kingdom Pseudomonadati; phylum Pseudomonadota; class Alphaproteobacteria; order Rhodobacterales; family Paracoccaceae; genus Phaeovulum; species Phaeovulum sp. W22_SRMD_FR3. Next base: position 4,165 of record NZ_JBGQOG010000025.1, read on the forward strand.
GCTCGGAGGGGTTTTCGTGTCTTTTCCTTTGACGGCACTCCAAGAGCGGCAACTTCATTTTTTATATTCTTGATATTAGTGATATTTTATGTGCTTGTCAGGTTTGGATCGTCTGGCGTTGCTTATATTTTTGACACGCATGTGTGTGCTTCAATGGTTGTAATATTGTTTAGTTTTTTGCGCGAGTGCGATCTTCAAGGAATCAAAAAATATTCTGTCTGGTTCATGGTTTTAAATAGTACACTGGCGATTTTTGAAGTTGCCACTCAAACGCACATCATGCCTGAAGATGCTTATGCGAAATTTGCAATTTTTAGAGCATATTCCATTCTTGGCCATCCCCTTTTGAACGCTGCTGCGACATCGGTTTTTGTGGTTTTGTGTTTGGCTCGCGAGAACCGACGCGTGCGGGATTGGCTGGCTGCTCTGCTGGGCTTGGCTGCGATTATGGCATTTGGAGCGCGTGCATCTTTTGCGGTCACAGCAATTGCGGTGGTCTGTATGATATTGGGGCGCGAGCTTTCCAATATATACAAGCGGCGAGCCAAGGCTGTAGCTTTGGGCCTTCTTCCAATCGTTTTGACTTTATTTTTCCTGATGACGATGGGACTTCTTTTGTTCACACCTCTAGGTGAGCGGCTAATTTCAATGAGCGACTTCAGCGATACAAGTACAAGCGCGCGCCTTTCAGTCCTGTCAGTTTATGATTCTCTCAATCCGAATGAAGTATGGTGGGGCGTAGATCCAAGTTATAAGCGCACATTGCTTATTGCAAATCCTGACTTTGATACTATTGAAAATTTTTGGGTTGCGGTTTCGTTGAACTTAGGGTTGATAATGATGGTGCCGTTTGCTGTATTCTTGCTTCTATTTCTTTACCGCGTAGGCCGAAGGGGAAAGCCCGGCGGTGTATTTGCAATGCTGGTTTTTTTGATTATCGCCAGTACAAATAATTCCTTGGCGATCAAAACGCCTCTGCTAGTTGTAATTTGCTGCTTAATGGCGGCGAGTGCAGAAGAAAAAGGCCGCAGAGAATGTTTTAAATTGCATGGAGTAAATTTTAGATCGCCGCTCCCGAATGAATGGAGGAGAGTTTGAAAAGCTATTTTGGCTATGCGCCTGCGGTATTAATTCCGCGGGTGATGTCATTTTTAATTGTTCTGACCTTCACTCGAATGATGGCTCCTGAAGAATTTGGGAAGTACTCGCTCGTGCTGGTCTATGGGGAGCTGTTCGATACTATATTTTTGCGTTGGATTCGGTTAGGTTACACGCGACTGCACGAAGCCAGCAAAGACCAGTCGAACGTCCTGATGGGGCAGGTGTTGCTGGTATCCCTTCCTTGTCTCCTGATCAGTTGTCTAGTAAGCTTGGGGCTGACCTACTGGTCCTCAAGCATTGATCCAGAGTTCGCGATGTTGCTGATCCTCTATGTGGTTGCCAACTCAAGTGTTTATTTGGGGCTACAGTACCTTCGAGTGCGCAACATGCGGGTGCAGTATGCCTTAGCCGAGGCGCTGCGTTCGGTCCTGGGCTTTGCGCTGACCTATGGGATTGTTCTTATTTGGGGAGGGCACTACGAACTATTGGTACTGGGAACCCAATCACTGACATTCATCTCCGCTTTGGTTTTCCTGACGGTTATGGTACGCGCTTCGCGTTTCGGGCGCTCCGACCGGACATTGCTCGCTGAGCTTCTACGTTATTCGGTTCCGCTGATCGTATCATTTTTTTTGGCTGGTTTTCTGATGGCGGTTGACCGAATGCTTCTTGAGAAAACTTTGGGTGTTGCGGCCGTAGGCGTCTATGCCGCTAGCTATTCGATCGCGCGCCCTGCAATTGAGGTCTTGTTCAACATTGTTAATATTGGTGGCTTTCCCAAGCTGTTGAAGGCGTATGAAAATCACGGGCGTGAAGCTGCAGCGCTGGTTTTAGAGCAAAAATTGGTCGCATTGTTGTTTGTTGGTGTGCCGATTCTCGTTGTAATCTTGACACTAGCTCAGCCCATTTCAGACATCTTGTTGCCGGCAAACTATGCCGATACGGCACCCAATATTATGCGCTTGGTTGCGCTGGCGGCCTTTCTCCGGGGGATGAAAGGCTTCGTACTGGATCAAATTTTCCTGCTGACCCGTACCACCACCCACGCGACCTTGACACTGATCCCTGGCTTGGTGTGCGTAGTGGCGGGTTGCTACCTGCTTATTCCGATCTTTGAACAGGTCGGTGCAGCGATGGCGGCAATGATTGGGGCGCTCGTTTCCTTAATATACAGCTATTACTTGTCATCGAAATCGATTGATTTTTGTATCTTTAATCGGGAAACCCGGATTGTTCTGCTGGCAAATTTGGGGGCAAGTTTGTTGATCACCGTCGCATGGCGTGAGTTTGGCTTGGTCGGTGCCGGGCTGGCATTACTGACATCAGCTGTTCTCTATATCGTGGTTTGTATTAAATCAGGTGTTTTAAGAAAAATCGGGGGCTGACACATGCCGACTTGCCACAGAATTGCTTTTTACCTGCCTTCGTTTCATGGCGGTGGCGCTGAACGCAACACAGGGTTGATCGCTTCGGAACTCGCTGCGCGGGGATTTCCTGTGCTGATCGTAGTGGATCGGGATCAGGGTCCCAATCGGGCGCTCTTGCACGAACAGGTCGAGGTGCAGGTGTTGTCAGGTGGAAACCGAGCGCATATCGGCGGTTTGGCGCGGGTATTGCAGGACTGGAAGGCCGATGTGGTCTTTGCCCGGTTGGGGCTCTGTCCCTTGATTGCCGTCATGGCTTCGAAAATGCCGGGGGCGTCCTTTAAGGTGATTATTTCTTATCATAACCCCTATGATCCGCAGACCTTTTTGGGGGTGAAGGTGACTTGGTGGCTCAGTTCCATCCTATCGCGGTTGTCGCATGCCACTATCGTGGTCTCCACCGATATCAAAAAAGAGATTGCGACCCGCTATTGGGCAAGCAGTCGGAAGATCACAGTAATCTTCAATCCGGTGAATCTGGCCTGGGTGGCGGAACGCAGTACGCAGCCTCTGCCTGCGATTTATGCAGGCAAGCCTTTCATTCTGGCGGCGGGCAGACTGGTTGATCAGAAAGACTATCCGACGTTGCTAAAGGCCTTTGCCGAAGTATCGAAACATTTTGAGCATGATTTGGTGATCATTGGCGAGGGACCGCGGCGGCCGCTGCTGGAGAGCATGATCTCCGAGCTGGGGCTGACAGGACGGGCGCATCTGGCGGGCTATCAGGAAAATCCGTTTCCTTTCTATCGACGTGCAGCATTGTTTGCATTAGCGTCCCGGGCAGAGGGATTTGGCAACGTTCTGGTGGAAGCGCTGGCTGTCGGAACCACAATCGTTGCTACCAATTGCCCCGGCGGGCCAAAAGAAATTCTGGACTACGGCGCCTTCGGAGCCTTGGTTAAGGTGGGGGATTCTAAGGCGCTGGCGGCTGCAATAGTTGAAGAATTGCGCAACCAGCGGGATTCGGACGCGCTGCAGCGGCGGGCGTTGGATTTCGCGCTGCCGAAGATCGTAGATTCATATTTGGCAATTATCTGACGTCGTTCCCTAAATATTTCGGGGAGCGCAGAAGGAACAGAACGAATGATTTCACACGAACATCGCTGCATATTCGTCCACATTCCAAAATGTGCCGACACGTCGATTGAGACCCTGCTTGGGCATCATATCGGGCGGGAAAAGGGGCCGAATCGACAAGATCACCGTACCATCCGCATGATCGAGAAGCCCTTGCCCTGGGGGGCAGCGCTGCAGGGCGGCGAGAACCGGCGAGAATTGCTGCGGCGCCTGCGCCATCCATACCGTGCCGGAGCTAACCCGGCAAATTGCGTGATGCCGACACCGGGACAATATGCCGAGTATTTCAAATTTGCCTTCGTGCGAAACCTGTGGTCGCGGGCATATTCATGGTATCGCAATGTGGTACGGGACGCCGGGCACCTGAAACGTCACGGTATCGAGGCGACCATGCCTTTTTCCGACTTCATGCAGCAATTTGCCGGAGCCCGCATGCTGCGGCCGCAGACCTACCGGCTTAAGGATTTCAGCGGCAGGTTTCCCTGTGACTTTGTTGGTCGATTCGAGAATCTGGCACGTGATTTTGCGATCGTCGCAAGTGAGTTGAACCTGTCTCCTGATCTGGCTCTGCCGCATGAGATTAAGGGCAGTAACGCCGACAATTACGTGGCGGCCTTTGATGCTACCACCCGTGATCTGGTGGCGCGGATCTATGCCGAGGAGATCAAGATGTTCGGGTATTCCTTCGATGCATAAATCCGAGCTGATTAAATCGCGCGCTTCGCAAAATCTCCGCAACAACCTGCGTCCCTACGCCTATTGGTTGGAACGCCAACGGGTCGGACTGAAAAGCATGGTGTCCCCTGCAGGGCCAATGCCAAGCTTTTTTGTGTTGGGGGTGCAGAAGGCAGGCACCACCTCGCTGTTCGATTTGATTACCCAGCATCACGATGTAACGCCCCCGAGAACCAAAGAGATCTCGTATTTTGACCGCTATTATGGCAAGGGTGAACGTTGGTATCGCGGCAATTTTCAGCAGGGTGCGACGGTAACGGGCGAAGCGACGCCTGATTATCTCTATCTAGATGAGGCGCGGCGGCGCATCGTCGCGGACATGCCGGGAGGTACAAAATTTATCGTGCTGCTGCGCGATCCGGTGGCGCGGCTGCTGTCGCATTATTTCCACGCGCGGCGTCTGGGGTATGAAACCCTGCATGTGATGGACGCGCTGGAGGCGGAGCCGCAGCGTATTGGTGCCGAAGGGGAATTACTGGCTGGTCATCCGTTGGAGCACCGTACGCAACGCAGTGCCTTCAGCTATTTCGACCGCGGCAACTATGCTGCACAGCTGGAGAAATGGTTCGAGCATTATCCCCGCGCGCAATTCCACATTGAGACCGCTGAGCGGTTCTTTGCAGAGCCGCTGGCCGTCGCGGCGGAAGTGTTCGACTTTCTGGGGCTGCCGCCCTGTGCCGGGATCGATGCGACGCCGAAGAATATCGGCGTCTATTCCGGCAAGGTACCCGCAGAAATCCGCAGCGCTATTGCGAAACGCTATGTCGGGGCGAATGAGCGCCTGGCGCAGCTGCTCGGGCGCAACTTCGATCAATGGAAAGTCCGCTGAGATGACCTTGAATGTTCTGATGTTGGTGCCCGCCAACATCCACGCAATTGGTGGCGGTATTGCCAAGCTGATGCTGTATTTCTCGCGCGAAATCAAAGCTGAGCGCCCGGATATCGACTTACGTTTTCAAGAAACCCGTCTGTCGAAAAAGGCTCCGCTCAGCCATATTTCTACGGTGTTCTGCCTCGGTTCCTATCTGTTGCGGATTGCCCTGCGGCGGTATGACATCGTGCATATCCATGTGGCACCTCAGGGGTCGACATGGCGCAAACGGCTGTTTGCGCGCTTTGCCCGGTTGCGGGGCGCCAAGGTGGTGCTGCATCTGCACGGATCGGGTTATCACGAGTTCTTCGCGGGGCTTGGCCCGAAGCAACAGCAGAAATTGCGGGCCTTTTTCCAAGCTGCAGATGCGACCATCGTATTGGGCGAATTCTGGCGGAGCTTCATGCAAGATACCGTGGAGGTTGCCGCCGACCGGATCCATGTGATTGAAAATGGAGCGCCCCCCGTTGAGGGGCAGGCCGCCCTGCAGGGGGTACCGCCTCATATCGTCTTTGTTGGTGCAGTGGGGCATCGCAAGGGGGTTGATGTGCTGATCTCTGCATTGGCACAATTGTCGGCTGTGCTGCCATGGCGGGCCACGATCTGTGGCAATGGCGAGGTGGAAAAATACCGCGAGATGGCCAGGGCGGCGGGGCTCGCGGAGCGGACTGACTTTCCGGGTTGGCAGAGCGAAGATCAGGTCACGGCGCATCTGCGGAATGCCGATATTTTTGTTCTGCCGTCACGGGCGGAAAATCAACCTGTTGCGATATTGGAGGCAATGTCATTGGCGGTGCCGGTGGTCTCAACCCGTGTTGGCGCTATCCCGCAGCAAGTCGTGGATGGTAAAACGGGTCTTCTGGTCGACGCATCCGATGTCACGGGACTTACGGAGGCATTGCGCTGCCTGTTGGCAGATAAGGATCTGCGGAGACAGATGGGTCTCGCCGGGCAAGAGCATTTCGCGGCAAATTTTTCGATCCGGCGCAATGTGCAGCTGGTGAGCGGATTGTACGACGACTTGGTGGGGAAATAAGCCGGAATCAGAATCTGCGGCCGCAAAAAGGCGGCGGCGCCATCATTGAGGTCGTTGTTCCGAAATCGTCGGGCCGGAACAATGCGCTCAGGCAACGGGGCACAGGGGACGGACGTGCCCGCTAGTTGCTCTCGTTATAGCTTCTAGACCGGTTCGGATTAAGTCCTGAGGGAAAGGCCGATATCGCGGCGGATCGCCTCCAGCAACCGTGATTTTGCGGTGTTTTGGGAATTGGCTTGCATCGGTTGCAGGGCAGGGTTGCTCAGGTAGCTAAAGATGTCCTGCGCCGTTTCGGCGATGTGCAGACCGGGCAAGCGCTTCATCTGCGCGCAGGTGGCCAGCTGGTGATCGTTTCGATGTTCCCCAAACGCGGCCCGGCGTGCCATCAAGAGCAGCGGCTTCTGACTTTTCAGGCCCGACAGGATCGTACCGATCCCGGCATGCCCCACAATGACCCGGGCATTTGCAAAGCGCGTGCCGAAATCTTCGGGGGATAGCAGATCGACAGAATCAAAATTCTGCGGACGGTATTTCGCACTCTTGCCGATCTGACCGAAAATCGGTTCGTTGATCTGTGGTGCTACTTCGTCCAAGGCTTGAGTTAGACGATCAAAGGGCAGTTGGGTTCCAATTGTCAAAAAAATCATAGCAAGCTACCTTGATATCTTGGGCGCTGGGACTCTGAGGCTAGATGCTCCCATTGCGTGCAGACAGTGTGGCAGAATTTCAATGCTAAGCGTCCGCTCATTGAAAGCTGTTCGGAGTTGGCGATGCTATCGACCCATATAGTCTTAGCGCCAAAGATCCGGCCCCAGAATAGACACAGCAAGCCAGGCGCAGCTCCTGTTGAAATTACGACGTGCGGTCGAACTTTGGCAATAAGTAGGAAAGTCTCGCCTAGGCCCCGCAATGCCTTCATCGGTTCAGTTTGACTGTAATCGCGCAGTCCATGGAACTTCGCCAGCTGATAAAGCTCGCCTTGGCGATGGTCAGTGCAGGCATACGTGGTGTCGAACCCATCGAAGGCTGGCGCCAATTGCATCAATTGCTCCCAATGTCCACCGGTGGATGCAACAGCGAGCACTCGCTTTTTAATATCAGGCATGAAATGAGCTTTCCAAACTGGAGCCGTTTAACCAAGTGCAAGTGCGAGTACTGTAGCAGACATTCCTCCGACCTGCCACCAAAGAGCGAGTTCGCGTCTCCGCCGGAACCATGTTGCGTAGGCGGCATTTAGTCTTCAATACCTGGCGGGCTAGCTGTTCGATCCCACGGTTTAATGGTGCGATCCTTTCTTTAGAGTGGAAGGATGCCCTATGGGACAAGTTCGTCACGGCAGCGCCACGATCGAGGCGTGGGCCGCCACTGATGGAGTGGGTGGCTCCCGCTCCCGGCATCGCAATGTGCCACATTGCGTGCTGTCAAAAGTCACCTCAAAGGGGAGCCATCCATGACGGAGATTACCACGATCGGCGTTGACCTCGCCAAGTCCGTTTTCCAGATCCATGGCATCGATGCCGAAGGCGCAGTTGTCGTGCGGCGGCAGCTGCGGCGGAACCAGATGCTCGAGTTCTTCCAGCGGCTTGGGCCCTGTCTGGTCGGCATGGAAGCCTGTGCCGGGTCGCATCACTGGGCCCGAGAGCTGGGCAAGTTCGGCCATGAGGTCCGGCTGATGCCACCGTCCTGCGCGAAGCCCTACGTCCTGCGCGAAAAGACCGACCATGCTGACGCCGAAGCGATCTGCGAAGCGGTGACACGGCCGTCTATGCGCTTCGTGCCGGTGAAAAGCGAGGAGACCCAGGCGCTTCTGATGACCCACAAAGCCCGGGAATTCCTGGTCCGCCAGCTCACCCAGGTCACCAACGCGATCCGCGCCCACCTGGGCGAGTTCGGGGTCGTGGCACCGAAGGGCGTTCATAATGTCGGACGCTTGCTCGAGGCCGGGGAGCGGACCGACCTGCCGACCGCGGCCCGGGTGCCGTTGCGCCTGCTGGCCGGGCAGTTCTTCGAGACCCGTGACCGCATTGATCAACTGACGAAGGACATCCGCAGCGAAGCGGAGGCCAGCGAGGCTGCGAAGCGGCTCCAGACGATCCCGGGCATCGGTCCCATCACCGCGACGGCGCTGGCGGCGACCGTGCCGGATGTGACCGGCTTCCGCACCTCCCGCGACCTCTCGGCCTGGCTGGAACTGACGCCGAAGCCGCACTCGAGCGGCGGCAAGGAAAAGCTCAGGCGCATCTCGAAAATGGGCAACCGCTACCTGCGGCGGCTGCTCTATCTCGGTGCCATGGGTGTAATCAGTGCCCGGCGACGTGGACAGCCCGGCGACGACTGGTTGTGGCGGCTCCTGCAGCGCAAGACCGCGAAACAGGCCGCGATCATCTTGGCGAACCGCATGGCGCGGACCGTCTGGGCCTTGCTGAGAAACGGGACTGGCTACGACGCGGCGCGCGGCGCTTGAGAACCGCGGGGCGATCTGCGCCCCAAACGAGATGGTGAGGTGCAAGGTGAGATGATGGTCATCTGATGGACAAGCTGCCGGAATACCCTGTTCGACCCGGAGCGCTTTGAGCGCGTGCCACTGATCGGGATCCGTAGCAGCCAAGCGGACTTTCATCAGGGCGCGCAGCCCCCGTGCTGCAGACAGACGCCGAATAAATGGCCGCAACCGACCAGACGCCAGAGTGCCACGAAAAGCCCTTGCCACGCGGGAGCCATCCATAAATGGTCTGAGAGACCATGGCGAGGGGTATTCAGTTCGCATAGCAGCCTCGAAACCGGAACACCATTTACTCCCGGCCAATGCGCGTCGACATGATTTGTGAGGCAAATGGGATTGAGCACCGGCTGGCTAAGCCCAACCACCCATTGACCAACTGTCAGGTGGAACGGATGAAACGCACGATCAAGAAGGCCACCGTCAAGCGCTTCCACTACGACAGTCATGAACAGCTGCGAACGCATCTCGCCGACTTCATGGCGGCCTATAACTGCGCGCGCAGTCTCAAGACCCTCGGCGGCCTCACCCCATTCGAATAAATCTGCAAGATCTGGACGGACATCTGAGCATGACAGATTCATCCTAAACCCGATCCACCAGATGCAGGGACTAAACACCTAAAGGTTTTGATGAAGGCATTGTCCGTCGGTTTGCCGGGCCGGGAGAAGTCAAGGACCACCCAGCGCTGGCAAGCCCGGAGGTCCATGTCGCGCGAGACGAACTCGCTGCCCAGATCGACGCGGATCGTCTTGGGATAGCCAGCCGTTCGGCACACCCGGTCGAGCGTCGCAACAACGTCCTCGCCGCGGTAGCTCTAGCGCAGGTCAAGCACCGGGACATAGCGCGAGAACGTGTCGACTACAGTCAGAACCCGCACCTTTTGGCCCGTCGCCAGTTGGTCATGCACGAAGTCCATCTCCCGTTGTGCGCTACGATTGATCCACTGGATCAATCGCTTGACGCTTCAACTCCGGCAGATTTCCGCAACCAGCGTTCCGTCTTCGCTCTGCTTGATCATGAACGCCTTTTGGGCGTCTAAAAACTTGCTCGCCAGCATGCGAATCCGCTCCTCTCCCAACCGGAAAAGCGTAGCGGAAAACTCCAACTTCAAACGGGCCAGTTTCCGGGGATCAGATTAGGATGAACCCGGCTGAGCCGGTGACAAATGCAGTGCGGGCCTCGGCCATCAATCAACTCCGAACAGATCGCGGGTAAAAATCTTGTCTGCGACATCCGCCAGATCGGCATCGGCGCGGTTGGCGAGGATGACATCGGCCTCGGCTTTGAACGCTTGCAGATCCGTCACCACCCGACTGCGGAAGAAATCGGGCGCGTCCAGCGTCGGCTCAAAGACGATCACCTCAATGCCCTTGGCCTTGATCCGCTTCATCACGCCCTGGATCGAGCTGTCGCGGAAATTGTCCGACCCCGCCTTCATCGTCAGCCGGTAGATGCCCACCACCTTGGGATTGCGGGCAATCACCTGATCGGCAATGAAATCTTTCCGTGTCGAATTGCTGTCGACGATGGCGCGCATGATCTGCTGCGGCACCTGATCATAGTTCGCGAGCAACTGCTTGGTGTCCTTTGGCAGGCAGTAGCCGCCATAGCCGAAGGAGGGGTTGTTGTAATGCCCGCCGATGCGCGGATCGAGGCTGACGCCGTCGATGATCTGCCGCGTCGCAAGGCCATGCACCTGCGCGTAGGTGTCGAGTTCGTTGAAAAATGCCACCCGCATCGCGAGATAGGTATTGGCAAAGAGCTTGACCGCCTCGGCCTCGGTCGGATCGGTGTAGAGCACCGGCATGTCCTTGCGGATCGCCCCTTCGATCAAGAGGCCGGCAAAAGCCTCGGCGCGCGGGCTGCGCTCGCCCACCACGATGCGCGAGGGGTAGAGGTTGTCGTGCAAGGCCTTGCCTTCGCGCAGAAATTCCGGGCTGAACATGACGTTCTCAAAGCCCTCTTCGCGCATGCGGCTGATGAATCCCACGGGGATGGTCGATTTGACCACCGCCACCGCATCAGGGTTCAGCCGGGCGACATCATGGATCACCGCCTCGACGCTGGAGGTGTCGAAGCGGTTTGTGGTGACGTCGTAATTCGTCGGCGTGGCGATGATGACGAAATCAGCTCCGGCATAGGCTTCGGCCGGATCGGTGACCGCGCGCAGGTTGAGCGTGCCGCGTGCAAGATAGTCCTCGCATTCCGCGTCGCCGATGGGCGAGCGTCCTGCATTCACCATCTCCGCCCGCGCGACATTCACCTCCAGCGCCACAACCTCATGGTGCTGCGCGATCAAAATGGCATTCGAAAGGCCAACATAACCAAGGCCTGCTACTGCGATTTTCATGTGCTATCCAAAAATATAAAAGCTTGCCGCGTTGCAGCATTGTCTTTGAAGCCGAACCGAGCGGCCCGGTCAAACGAAAATTTCTGTTCTACTGTGTTCGTTGCAAAAGATGCCGGTTTCCGAGCTGTCTCGCCCATGCGATCCATCGCGAGAGCGACATTTAATCTGTTTGTGAAGGTGTATCGATAGGTGCACGTATGAAATTTGCACTCTCCCATAGGTTGCGCTGAACGTCTAGACTATTGATGCTGACAGATCTTCACGATCCATTCCCAGTCTTCCCACTTGTCCCCAGTGTCGCGAAGGTGGGTATAGCGTTGAAGGCTTTGCCAACTTCGATGGCCAGATATGCCTGCTGCTTGTGGAATGGTCTTGCCCATTTCAAACAGCCGACTGACTCCCTCATGGCGTAGGTCGTGAAAGTGGAGGTCAGCAATGCCCAGAAATTTGCACGCCCGCGTAAAGGAAGCGCTGACGGCATCGGTGGAGTAGGGGAAGATCCTATCATCCAACTTTGCCATCGAGCGCGCGATCATCTCGGCTTCTGGCGGCAACTCGCACCAGGTGTCGTTCCCAGCCTTTTCGCCCGGGTGCTTCATGTCTCTGACCAACACCCGGCCTTGCTCCAGGTCGCTCCACTTGATCCTTAGTATTTCATCTTGGCGTCGGGTCGAATAGAGAGCAAAAGCGCAGACCATTTGCATGGGAAGTGACCTACCTCCAGCGTGGCGATCAGTGAAGTGTGCCATAAGGAGCTCCATCTCCGCCAGCGTCGGTCGCCGATCCCGCTTTGCCGACTTATTCGTTAGGCCCAGCCGCTTAGCCACAATCATCGCGGATTTCATCTGGCCGTGATCAAGGGGGACTCCCCATGCGGGCTGTGCAATCGCAAAAATGGCAGAGAGATGTGAGAGGTAGTTCAGCACGGTTTGCGGGCTGCGGCCGATATTGAGCTCTCTCGCGAAACTGACGATATCGTCTGACTTGATCGCGTCGCAGGGCAGGGCGGCAATCGGGTAGGTTTTGATTGTGTTCAGCACCTGAGCTTTGGTGCGGCCCATCGCCTTGGCGCTTTCGGCGGTATAGCGGTCGATGGCATCGCTCAGTGTTACGCCATCCGACCTGGCCTTGATCAGACGCGCCAGCCCCCCGGGTTCGGCGGCCTCCGCTTCTTTTCGCTTGAGCCACGCCAACGCCGCCGCGCGCCTGACAAAGGTTGCGGACGTGCTTGCTTTCTTCCCGTCTCGCATAATCCGCACCTGTGCGGTATACACGCTCGATCCATCCTTCAGGCGGCGCTCTGTGACGGTGCCCATTTGCTAAAACTCCTCCGCAATTGTTGCTAATCTTTAGCAACCCGGAAACGCAAACAAGCAAAAACGTAATGAAATCAGTACGAAAAATGACAGCAACGGAAGACGCGAAATCAGCGAAAATTGCTGATAATTACAGCAAATTCAATAACTTCAGGCTTTCCGTTGCGCCGATGATGGATTGGACGGACCGGAATTGCCGGGTGTTCCACCGTCAGCTCAGCCGGCACAGCCTGCTCTACACCGAAATGGTGACGGCCCCGGCGGTCATTCATGGCGACCGTGGCAAATTGCTGAACTACAGCGAGAGCGAACATCCGGTCGCCCTACAGCTGGGCGGATCGGACCCCGCGCAACTGGCCGAGGCGACGCGCATTGCGGCGGATTGGGGCTATGACGAGATCAATCTGAATTGCGGCTGCCCGTCGGACCGCGTGCAGTCGGGGGCCTTTGGCGCGGTGCTGATGACCACGCCAGAGCTGGTGGCCGATTGCGTTGCCGCGATGATCGCGGTCAGCCCGGTCGAGGTGACGGTGAAATGCCGGATCGGGGTGGATGATCAGATCCCCGAGGAGGTGCTGCCCGATTTCTTGCAAAAAGTATCGGCGGCGGGCGTCTCGCGCTTCACCATCCATGCCCGCAAGGCCTGGCTGCAGGGGCTGAACCCCAAGCAGAACCGTGACATCCCCCCCCTGGATTACCCGCTGGTGCTGGCGATGAAACGGCAGTTCCCGCAGCTGCATCTGTCGATCAACGGCGGCATCCAAAGCCTTGATCAAGCAATTGAATTTCTGGATCAGGGGCTGGACGGGGTCATGCTCGGCCGCGCCGCCTATCATGAGCCGTGGAACATCCTCGCCGCTGCCGATCAGCGCATTTTCGGTGCCGGTCCGGTCGCGGATCCCTATGAGGTGGTCGCGGCGATGCGGCCGCTGATCGCGGCGCATCTGGCGGGGCCGGAGGGGCGTCTGCACCATTTCGCCCGCCACATGATGGGCCTTTTCCATGGCCGCCCGGGTGCCCGCAGCTGGCGGCGGATCCTCTCCGAAGGGGCGGCACGGCCGGGGGCGGGGCTGGAGGTGATGGACCAGGCATTGGCCGAAATGGCCGAAGCGGCCGCCGCGCTCGCCAGTGCCGCCAGCAGCCGGACGGACAGCGCCCCCGACAGCGGAACCGGTGTCAAACCGCACTGAAGGCGGGCAAACAGTCTTTCCCCGCGTCACCGCCCGCGCTAAGCCTTGCGGCGGGCGCCGCAGGGGCACCAGGCCCGGAACGGAGCGACCATGACGGATATCCTACATTTGCTGCCGATGCTGGCGGTTCTGCTGGCGGTGGGGGCCTTTGCGGGCATTCTGGCCGGGCTGTTGGGCGTGGGCGGCGGCATCGTGCTGGTGCCCGCCTATTACGCGGTCTTTGCCGCGATGGGCTATGGCTCGGACAGCCTGATGCAGGTCTGCGTCGCCACCTCGCTGGCCACGATCATCGTCACCTCTGTCCGCTCGGTACTGGCACATCACCGCAAGGGCGCCGTCGACTGGCCGGTGCTGAAAAGCTGGTCGCCCTGGATCGCGGCGGGTGCCCTCATCGGCGTGCTGGTCGTGTCGCGGCTGCAAACCGCCACGCTGCAGGTCATTTTCGGCTGTATCGCCTTTTTCATCGCCTGCTACATGGCGCTGGGGCGGACCGAATGGCGGCTGGGGAGTGAGATGCCGCGCGGGGCCAAACGGGCAGTGATGGCCCCCATCGTCGGCTTTTTGTCGGTGCTGATGGGCATTGGCGGCGGATCCTTCGGCGTGCCGCTGATGACGCTGCACGGCATGCCGATCCACCGCGCCGTCGCCACCGCCGCCGGGTTTGGCTTCACCATCGCGCTGCCCTCGGCGCTGGCTTTCCTTCTGGTGCCGGTGCCGAATGCGCCGCCCTTCACCCTCGGCGCCATCAACATCGCGGCCTTCCTGATCACCATCACGATGACGCTGACCACCGCCCCTCTGGGCGCGGCGCTCGCCCATCGTCTTGACCCGAAACCGCTGAAACGCGTCTTCGCGGTCTTCCTCGCCGTGGTCGCGCTGAACATGCTGCGCAAAGTCCTCTTCTGAGCATTTCTTCTTGGCAAAAATACCTCGGGGGGCGCCGCCAGGCGGGGGGCAGCGCCCCCCAACACCCTATCCTTTGGCCGCGCGCTCGGCCGCCTTCGCCCGATCCCACAGCGCATCCATCTCCGCCAGATCGCTCTGCGCCGGGCTCCGCCCCAGCGCCGCAAGGTCATCCTCGATCCGATTGAACCGGCGGGTGAATTTCGCATTCGTCCCGCGCAGGCAGGCCTCGGCATCCAAGCCCAGATGCCGCCCGAGGTTGACCATGACGAACATCAGATCGCCAAATTCATCCGCCAGCTCCTCCGGCCCCATCGTGTCGCGCGCCTCGACCAATTCCGCCGCCTCTTCCACGATCTTGTCCAGAACCTCATCGGTCGAGGGCCAGTCAAATCCCACCCGCGCCGCGCGGTTTTGCAGCTTCAGCGCCCGGCTGAGCGCGGGCAGCCCCAGCGCCACCCCGTCCAGCACCCGCGCCCTGGCGCCGCCGCGCTCGGCGGCCTTCAGCTCTTCCCAGGCGCGGCTCTGCTCCTCGGCGGTCAACGGCCCCACATCGCCAAACACATGCGGATGCCGCGAGAGCATCTTGTCCGCCACCGCCTTCGCCACCGCGGTAAAATCGAACATCCCCGCCTCTTCGGCGATGCGGGCATGAAACACCACCTGCAGCAGCAGATCCCCCAACTCCCCCGGCAGCTCGTCCCAGGCCTCGCGGGTGATCGCATCGGCCACCTCATGCGCCTCCTCGATCGTATAGGGCGCGATGGAGGCAAAGCTCTGCTCGATGTCCCAGGGGCAGCCGCCCTCGGGGTCGCGCAGCCGCGCCATGATCGTCAAAAGCCGCTCTAGCTCTGCGGTCGCCCCCGCCGGGACCGCCCCGGATCTGTCCAAAGCCAGCGCTGCCGCCGCGTCGCGCCCGTGGTTCAGGGTTTTGTCCATTGCGCCCGGTCTCCGTTTCAGATGTTCTGCCCCCGACCTAGCAAAAACCCCGGAACCCCGCCATGCCCATCCTGAATCGTATCGCAGCCTTCGCCGACGAGATGACCGCCTGGCGCCGCCATCTGCACGCGCATCCCGAATTGTCTTTTGATTGCCACGAGACGGCGGCCTTCGTCGCCGCCCGGCTGCATGAATTCGGCGTCGATGAGATTCATGCGGGCATCGCGAAATCCGGGCTGGTGGCGATCATCAACGGGCAGGGCGAAGGGCCGACGATTGCGCTGCGCTCGGACATGGATGCGCTGCCGATCGAGGAGGAAACCGGCACGCTCTATGCCTCGGAAAATCCCGGCAAGATGCATGCCTGCGGCCATGATGGCCATATGGCCATGCTGCTCGGTGCGGCCAAGTATCTGGCCGAGACGCGGAATTTCAAGGGCCGGGTCGCTTTGGTCTTCCAGCCCGCCGAAGAGAATGGCGGCGGCGCGGGGGTGATGGTCGAGGAAGGCATCATGGAGCGCTTCGGCATCAGCCAGATCTATGGCATCCACAACACCCCGGGGCAGGAGTTCGGCACTTTTGCCACGACGCCGGGGCCGATCATGGCGGCGGCGGATACGTTTGAGGTGCATGTGCAGGGCCGGGGCGGCCATGGCGCCATGCCGCATGAGACCGCGGATCCGGTGGTGGCGGCGGTGGCCATCGTGCAGGCGTTTCAGACGATCAGCAGCCGCAACCATTACGCGCAGGATGATCTGGTGATCAGCGTCACCCAGATTCACACCGGCAGCGCCGATAACATCATCCCCGACACCGCTTTTCTGGGGGGCACCGTGCGCACATTCGACACCGCCGTTCAAAAGATGGTGATGGGCCGGATGGCCGCACTCTGCGAGGGCCTGGGCGCGGCCTATGGCGTCGAGGCGGTGCTGAAATACGAAAAGGGCTATCCGCCCACCGTGAACGATGCCGCCAAGACCGAATTCGCCGCCACGGTTGCCCGTGAAATCGCGGGGGACAGCGCCGTCAATACCGACAGCCCGCGGGAGATGGGCGCCGAGGATTTCTCGTATTTTCTGGAGGCACGTCCGGGCGCCTTCCTGTTCCTTGGCACCGGTCCGGGGGCAGGGCTGCACCATCCGGCCTTTGATTTCAACGATGCCGCCGCCCCCGTCGGCGCCAGCTTCTTCGCGCGGCTGGTCGAGCGGGCGCAACCGCTCGGCTGATCCGGCACGGGGCCGGGCAGGGGCCGCGACCCTGTCCGCGCAATATTCCATCTGTGGCGAGGGCGGCCCGGAAAGGGTGCGATCTCTTGCCGCTCTTGCCTTGCGGGGCGCGGCCCCGCTCCCTATCTGAGACGCCATGTGCAACCGCTTTGGGCGCTGCCTTGCCAAGGGGCGGGGTGGCGGCTAGGGTGCCGCGCGATTTCCGGGCTTTGGCCCCAGTAAAACCGGGCCTCCGCAATCAAGAGGCGGCCCCAAAACGAAGGACAGACACATGTTCGCAACCCCCGCTTTCGCTCAGGCCGCCGGTGGCGCCGGTGGTGCCGCTGCTTTCACGCAATTCGCACCGCTGATCCTGATTTTCGCCATCATGTATTTCCTGCTGATCCGTCCGCAGCAGAAAAAGGCGAAAGAGCACCGCGCCATGGTCGATGCCTTGCGTCGGGGTGACGCTGTCGTGACCCAGGGCGGCATCTTCGGCAAGGTCACCAACGTCAAGGACAATGGCGAGCTGGAAGTGGAAATTGCTGCAGGCGTCAAGATCCGCATGATGAAGTCGGCCATCGCCACCGTGGTGTCGAAAACCGAACCCGCTGCTGCTAACGCGAACTGAGGCAGAGAATGCTGCACATCCCCCTGTGGAAGCGGGTGCTGATCTTCGGGCTTTGCGCCCTGGGACTGCTGACCGCCGCGCCCAACCTGTTTTATAGCCGGGTTGAGGCGCATAATGATGCCATCGCGGCGGCCGAAAAGGCTGGCTTCGAGACCCCTGAACAAGCCGCTGCACGCGCGGGCTGGCCCGATTGGCTGCCCTCCGGGCTGGTCAATCTCGGGCTCGATCTGCGGGGGGGGGCGCATCTTCTGGCCGAAGTGAACGTGGCCGAAGTGTACAAGGCCCGGATGGACGATCTGTGGCCCGAGCTGCGCAAGGCGCTGGCGGCAGAACGTGCCACCATCGGTGCCGTGCGCCGCGCGCCGGGGCCGCAGGACGAGCTGCATGTGCAGATCGGCACCCCCGAGCAGATGGCCAAAGCCGTCGCGATTGCCAAATCCCTGTCCACGCCCGTGGTCACCCTGACCGGGGTGGGCCAAAGCGATCTGGCGATCACCGCGTCGGGGGATGAGCTGATTGTCAGCCTGTCGGAGGCCGAAAAGGCTGCGACAGATGACCGCACCATCCAGCAAAGCCTCGAGATCATCCGCCGCCGCGTCGACGAGGTTGGCACGCGCGAGCCGACGATCCAGCGCGAGGGCGAGGACCGGATTCTGATCCAGGTGCCGGGCATCGGCTCTGCCGCCGAGCTGAAGGCGTTGATCGGCACCACCGCAAAACTGACCTTCAATTCGGTGAAGGGCCGCGGCTCGAATCCGGATGCCGCGCCCGGCCTCGGCAATGCCGTGCTGCCGTCGGCGGATGAGAACGGCATCTATTACACGATCGACACCACCCCCGTTGTGACCGGCGAAGAGCTGACCACCGCGCGGCCCGAATTCGATCAGAACGGCCGTCCGGCGGTGGGGTTCAAGTTCAACACCTCCGGCGCGCGCAAATTCGGTGAATATACCGCCGCCAATGTCGGCCAGCCCTTCGCCATCGTGCTCGATGGCAAAGTGATCTCGGCACCGGTGATCAACCAGGCGATTCCGGGCGGCTCGGGCATCATCACCGGCAATTTCACGGTGGAGGAATCCACCAACCTTGCGGTCCTCTTGCGGGCCGGGGCTTTGCCTGCGGGCATGACCTTCCTCGAAGAGCGGACCATCGGCCCGGAGCTTGGGCAGGACAGCATCGATGCGGGCCGCATCGCGGCAGTCGTCGGCTTTGCCGCGGTGGTGGGGCTGATGGTGGCTTCCTACGGGTTCTTCGGTTTCCTCGCCTCTGTGGCGCTCTGCCTCAACGTGGCGATGTTGTTCGGTGTTCTGTCGATGATCGGCGGCACGCTGACCTTGCCGGGGATTGCCGGGATCGTGCTGACCATGGGCATGGCGGTCGACGCCAATGTGCTGGTGTTTGAGCGGATCAAGGAAGAGCTGAAGAACGCCAAAGGTCCGGCGCGGGCGATTGAAAAGGGCTATCAGATGGCGATGTCGGCGATTGTTGACGCCAATATCACCACGCTGATCGCGGCGATCATCCTCTTCGTGCTCGGCTCGGGGCCGGTGCGCGGTTTTGCGGTCACGCTGGCTGTCGGGATTGTCACCTCGGTCTTCACCGCCTTGTCGGTGACGCGTCTTCTGGTGGTGATCTGGTTCGCCTGGCGCCGCCCCAAAACGATTACGGTGTAAGGGAAAAATCATGGCTTTTCGTCTGAAACTCGTTCCCGAAGTCACCCATTGGGATTTCTTCAAACACGCCCGCTACACCTTTGGTCTGTCGGTGTTTCTGGTCATTGCCTCCATCATCGTCACCATGGTGATGGGGCTGAATTTCGGCATCGACTTCAAGGGCGGCACGACGATCCGCACCGAATCCACCCAGGCGGTGGATGTGGGCGAATATCGCGCGGCACTGGCGACGCTGGATCTGGGCGATGTCACGATCACCGAGGTGTTCGACCCGGCCTTCGGCGCCAACAAACATGTGGCCATGGTCCGCATCCAGGCCCAGGCCGAGGCCGAGGCGATCACGCCGGAAGTGGTCAATCAGGTCGAGGCGGCGCTGCAAACCGTCGATCCGACGATGACCTTCCCTTCGGTGGAATCGGTGGGTCCGAAAGTGTCGGGCGAGCTGATCAAGACCGCCGTGCTCTCGGTTCTCGCGGCGACGGCGGCGATTGTCGTCTATGTCTGGCTGCGCTTTGAATGGCAGTTTGCGCTGGGGGCGGTGGCCGCACTCGTGCATGACGTGGTGGCGACGATCGGCGTCTTCGCGCTGTTCCAGATCAAGTTCGATCTGACGATCATCGCGGCGCTGCTGACGATTCTGGGCTATTCGATCAACGATACCGTGGTGGTCTTTGACCGGCTGCGTGAAAACCTGATCAAATACAAAACCATGCCGCTGCGCGATGTGATGAACCTCGCGGTGAACGAGACGCTGAGCCGCACGGTGATGACCTCGGGCACCACCTTGGTGGCGCTGATCGCGCTCTTGGTTCTGGGCGGCGACGTGATCCGCGGCTTTGTGTTTGCGATCACCTGGGGCATCGTGCTCGGCACCTATTCCTCGGTCTATGTCGCCAAGAACGTCGTGCTGTTCATCGGCCTGAACCGTGGTGACAAGAAAAAGCCCGCGGGCGACGAGCAGTTCTTTACGGAAAAGACCGATGCCGCTGACTGATACCAACTTCGGGGCCTCGCTGCCGGTTGATGGCTATGGGCCGGGCTTCTTTCGCGTCGGCGGGGTCGTGTACCCCGGCGGCGTGTTGGTGCGCGCCGATCAGGCCAGCCGCTGGGGTGGACTTGAGGATCGCGCACCGCTGATGGCACTGGCGGGGCAGGTTGATGTGCTCTTCATGGGGATGGGCGCGGAAATCGCCCATGCCCCCGCCGATCTGCGCGCCGAGCTGGAAGCTGTGGGGGTGATGATCGAGGCCATGTCCTCGCCCACCGCCGCGCGCACCTATAATGTGCTTCTCTCCGAGGGGCGGCGGGTGGCGGCGGCACTGATCGCGCTTCCGGCGGCGACCTGACGCAGGTCGCGACCCTTTACGGCGCGCAGGCTTCCGGGCTAAACCCTTGGGCATGAGCGCGCTTTTGGTCACCAAACTCAGTATTGCCCGCGGCGGGGTGCCGGTGCTGGAGGGCCTGTCCTTCGCGCTGGAACCCGGCCGCGCCCTTGTTCTGCGGGGGCCGAATGGCATCGGCAAAACCACATTGCTGCGCACCTTGGCAGGGCTGCAGCCACCGCTGAGCGGCCAGCTGGACTATGATCCCGAAACCGTCGCCTATGCGGGCCATGCCGATGGGCTGAAGGCCGCGCTGACCGTCACCGAGAACCTGCATTTCTGGGCTGCGGTCTATGGCAGGACCGGCATCGCCCCGGCGCTGCATGCAATGAATCTGGAAGCCCTTGCCGGGCGCCCGGCCCACAGCCTCTCCGCGGGTCAAAAGCGCCGCCTCGGCCTCGCGCGGCTGCTGGTCACCGGCCGCCCGGTCTGGGTGCTGGATGAGCCGACGGTCTCGCTCGACACCGCCTCCGTCCAGCTCTTTGCCGAGGCTGTGCGCGCGCATCTTGCCGCAGGCGGTTCCGCCCTCATGGCAACCCATATTGACCTCGGGCTGGCAGAAGCCGCCATCCTCGATCTGACGCCCTACCGCGCGACACTCCCCCCAACGGGCGGCTCCACGGGGCATCCCGGCGCGTTTGATGAGGCTTTCGCATGATCCGCCCGCGCGCGTCTGGAGCGTTCGGAACGCTCCGCGGGGGATATTTTGAACGAAGCAACTCTTCAGACCATTGCTTCGTGACAAATATCCCCGCCGGAGGCATCCGCATTCTCCGCCTTTCCGGAGGCCGGGCATGATCGCGCTGCTGTTACGGGATCTGAGGCTGGCCACCCGGGCGGGCGGCGGGTTCGGCCTCGGCCTTGCCTTCTTTCTGATCGTGGTCACGCTGGTTCCCTTCGGGGTGGGGCCGGAAGGGGCCATTCTTGCGCGCATCGCGGGCGGGATCCTGTGGATCGGGGCTTTGCTCGCCTGCCTGCTGTCGCTCGACCGGATTTTCGCGCTGGATTATGAGGATGGCAGTCTCGACCTTCTGGCCACAGCGCCGATCCCGATGGAGGCGGTGGTGACGCTGAAGGCGCTGGCGCATTGGCTGACGACGGGCCTGCCGCTGGTGCTGGTGGCGCCGCTTCTGGGGGTGCTCTTGCATATGCCGGGGCCGGCCTATCTGTGGCTTCTGGTGTCGCTGGCGCTCGGCACGCCCGCGCTGTCGGTGCTGGGCACCTTTGGCGCGGCGCTGACCGTCGGGCTGAAGCGGGGCGGGCTCCTGATGTCACTGCTGGTCCTGCCGCTTTATGTGCCGACGCTGATCTTCGGGGCCGAGGTGGTGCGGCGCGGCGCGGTGGGGATGCCGGTCGAGGTGCCGCTTTTGCTGCTCGCGGGGATCACCGCCGCGAGCATTGCGCTGATGCCTTTTGCCTCCGCCGCCGCCCTCCGCGTCAATCTGCGCTAGAGACTGCGCCGCGCCCCGTGCTAGAACCCGCTGCGCCGGATAGAGAAAGTTTGCCTGATGTCCCTGTGGGAATATGCCAATCCAAAGAAGTTCATGCAGACCTCGGGCAGGGTGCTGCCGGTGGTGGCGGTGCTGGCGGCGCTGGCGCTGGCCATTGGTCTGATCTGGGGCTTTTTCTTCACCCCCGATGATTACAAGCAGGGCTCGACCGTCAAGATCATCTATCTGCATGTGCCCGCCGCGATGATGGCGATCAACATCTGGGTGATGATGCTGGTCGCCTCGCTGATCTGGATTGTGCGGCGGCATCATGTCTCGGCGCTGGCGGCCAAGGCGGCGGCGCCCATCGGCATGGTGATGACGCTGATCGCGCTGATCACCGGCGCGGTATGGGGGCAGCCGATGTGGGGCACCTGGTGGGAATGGGACCCGCGGCTGACCTCTTTCCTGATCCTGTTCCTGTTCTACCTTGGCTATATCGCGCTCTGGGCCGCGATCGAGGACCCCGATGCCGCCGCCGATCTGACCGGGGTGCTCTGCCTCGTCGGCTCGGTCTTCGCGATTCTCTCGCGCTATGCGGTGAATTTCTGGAATCAGGGGCTGCATCAGGGCGCCAGCCTGTCGCTGGACAAGAAAGAGAATGTCTCGGATGTGTTCTGGTACCCGCTCTTGTTTTGCATCGCGGGGTTCATATTGCTGTTCCTGACGCTTTTGCTGCTGCGCACCCGGACCGAGATCCGCGCACGGCGACTGAAGGCGTTGGAATTGCGGGAAAGGATGGCAAGCTGATGCCAGATCTGGGGAAATATGCGTTTTCGGTGCTGAGCGCCTATGGCGCGACACTGGTCCTATTGGCGGTGCTGGTGGGGCTGACGCTCTGGCGCGGGGCAAAGGTGCGGCGGGCGCTGGAGAAACAGGAAGCACAGGCGGGGCAAAACCATGGTTAAGCCGTTGATGTTCTTGCCGCTGGTGATCTCTCTGGGGCTGGGGGGCGTGGCATATCTGGCGCTGGGGCGAGAGAATGCCGATCAGCTGCCCTCGGCTTTGGTGGGTAAAGCGGCGCCGGAAGTGGCGGTGACGCCCTTGGGTGAGGGCGCGCCCTTCACGGCCGAAACCCTGCGCGACGGCAAGCTGAAGCTGGTGAATTTTTGGGCCAGCTGGTGCGCGCCCTGCCGGGTCGAGCATCCCAATCTGCAGGCTTTGGCCGCCGAAGGGATCGACATTTACGGCATCAATTACAAGGACACGCCCGCACAGGCACTTAAGTTCCTCGGCGATCTGGGCAGCCCGTTCAAAGCGCTTGGCGCGGATCCGCAGGGGCGGGTGGCGATTGACTGGGGGGTTTATGGTGTGCCCGAGACCTTTCTTGTCGATGGCGAGGGCAAGATCCTGTTCCGCTTTGCCGGACCGCTGACCGAGCGGGTGATTGCCAGCGATCTGCGCCCCTTGATGGCGGCGCAGCCGTAAGTTCGGAACCGCATCCGGTGCCAGTACTGGTCATTGGCCGTTTGCCTTCATTCCGTGAGGTGGTGGGGGCATCGGGTAATTGTAACCCTGCGGCGGTTTTTCGGACGAAGCGGACGTTCATCGCGGGGCATCCGATGGCAGGTGCTTGCATTTTACGGTTCCATAGGCCTGCAATATGTCGCATTGATCGGCAATCAAAATACCCGGCATCTAAGCCTCTCAAAAATCTCGCTAAAAAAGGCACGCCGAACTATGGATCTTTTCATCATTTTCATCTTGGCATGTCAGGTTCTGGCCCCCCTCCTGGCGTATCTTCGAGGTTGGCCACCCGCCGCTCTGTTTGCCGTAGCGGCGACGGTTTATGCAATCTTGAGCGGCATGAGTATCGTTGGGGCGCAGCTTGACCTCGGGGATATGCTCCTTGGGAAGAGCGTATATCATGACAGTTACTACACCGTAGGCCCCGGTCACACCTTGTTAGACCTCGGAGTGGTTATGGCATTATTCGCTGTAGTGACGTGGCTGCAAAGCCGTCTCGGCGCAATGATCTATCCTAAGGCGACTAAAGCTCTGTTCTGGCTTCTCCATCTGGGAATGTTAGGCGCCAACACCATGAGCGCAGTGGTGATGCTCTTCCTGCCAACCTCTCAGGGCGTTGAAGGTTTTTCGGAACTTGTAAGGGTCACCACTTTGACCAACTCTTGGGTAAAGCTGTTGAGTTCAATTGTCGCGCTTAGTTTTGTCGGGCTTTTGGGGCTCTTCCTGTGGTCAAGCAATTTGGCCTGGCGGGCACGTCTCAAAAGCTGACGGTAGCAATACTGCGAAAACTCAACAACTTGGGTTCAAAGCTGCCTGAGATCTATGACGTGCTGGCCAGCTTTTCACGCTGACCGCGCGGAGACCCCCGCCGCGCCCTACCGTCTGGCCCCCGTCGCAGGCTAGGCAGGGGAAACCGCCCGCGCTATTCTGTCGCAGATTTCACGCGCAGGATTTTTTGATGCCCTCTCTGACCCGCCCGATGCTGCCCCGCAATCCGCATGAGGCGCACCGCGCCGCCACACCGCTCGAACTGCTCTTTGACCTTGTCTCGGTCATCGCCATCGCGGCGGCGGCGGCGGGGCTGCATCATGCGCTGGCGGCGGGCCATGCGGGCGAGGGGGTGGTCACCTTCCTCATGGCGTTCTTCGCCATCTGGTGGGCCTGGATGAACTTCACCTGGTTCGCCTCGGCCTATGACAATGACGATGCGTTGCACCGGATTTTGACGATGATCATCATGGCGGGCGCGCTGATGATGGCGGCGGCAATCCCGGCGCTGTTTGAAACCGGCAGTCTGCGAATGGTGGTGCTGGGCTATGTGGTGATGCGGGTGGGGATGGTGGCGCATTGGCTGCGTGCGGGCTGCCACGACAACGCCCACCGGCGCACGGCATTGCGCTATGCGGCCGGGATCGCGCTGGTGCAGGTCTATTGGCTTTTGATGCTGGTGCCGCATCCGGGCTGGACGCCGCTGATGTTTCTGATCGGGGTGGCGCTGGAGCTGGCGGTGCCCGCCTGGGCCGAGCGCGCCAGCATGACCCCCTGGCACCGTCACCATATCATGGAGCGCTACGGCCTTCTGACCATCATCGTGCTGGGCGAGACGCTGCTCGCCGGGGCGATGGCGCTCGAGGGGCTGGGCAGCCTGCCGGTCTGGACGGTGGCGCAATTGGCGGGCGCGGCGCTGGTGATCGTGTTCGGGCTCTGGTGGCTTTATTTCGCCCCTGAAGAGCATCTGAGCGCCACCCATCTGAGCCGGGCCCTGACCTGGGGGTACGGGCATTTCGGCATCTTTGCCGCGGGGGCTGCGGTGGGGGCGGGGTTTGCCGCGCTGATCGACACGTTGGGGGCGCATGCGCATGGGCCGCTGACACCGCAAGGCGCGCTTTTCGCGGTGGCGGTGCCGGTGGCGATCTTTCTCGCCGTGCTCTGGGCCGTGCGGGACCGCTATTGCCTGACGGGCGCGGCGCTGTGGGTGTTGCCGGTGGCGGCGGTGCTGATCCTGCTCTCGCCCCTGATGCCCGGCGGGCTGACGGTGGTGGCGCTTTTGGTGGCGCTGACGGTTTGGGCGCGGTCACTGCTGCGCCCTGAGGCAGGCTGACCGGCGGGGCCCCGCGGGGGGCGCTGGCGCCCCCGGCCGTGGCATCAGCGGACGAAGAGCGCCACCAGCAGGCCAAAGCACACCATCAGGCAGACCACCAGCAGCGGGCGCAGGTCGGGACTCTCCGGCGGCGGCTGCGGCTTGGGATTGCGGACCGCGTAATGGCGCAACTCCTCGCGCAATCCGGCCGCCACAACCATCTTTTGCGAGGCGACATTGCCAGCCCAGACCGAGGCCGCCACACCGGGGCAGCCACGGGCCAGCATTTCCTCGGTGCCGCGCCGCAACAGGGCCTGACCGATGCCGCGCCCGCGTCCCGAGGGGCAGACAAAAACCTCGATCACATCGGCCGAACGCCGCAGATGGCGTTCAGACCGCGTCTGCGGCGCGCGTTCGGCCATCAGGACAAAGCCCAGCAAGCGCGCGCCATGGGTGGCGACATAGCCGACGTGACCGGGCGAGCCCTGTTCGACCGCCTCCACCACGCGGCGGCGCAGGTTCTCCATCCACAAGATGGAATCCGGATGATCGGAGAAATTGTCGGGGCTGCGGCGCACATGTTCCAGATGCGTCTGCCGGCTCCAGTCAAGGATTTGCGGCAGATCCTCGCGCGCGACCTGACGGATCGCAAAGGGCGGTGCATCGACATGCATGGATGAAACCAATCAGACTGCTAAAAACCGTTGATGCCATTAAACTTAGCCAAGTTTAGGCCGCAGTCTCGCCCGGAGGCAAGTGTCCCGTTAACCTTTCATGCCCCCAGTCTTCCCAAACGCCAACGGCCCCGGATTTCTCCGGGGCCGTCGTTCGTCACATCCGCCCTGAAAGGCTCAGGACTTGGCGAGGTTGCGCAGCACGTAATGCAGCACGCCGCCGTTTTTCAGATATTCAATCTCGACCTCGGTATCGATGCGGGTCTTGATCTGGATGACCTTCACGGTGCCATCCTTGTAGGTGATCGAGCAGGGCACCAGGCTCAGCGGCACGATGTCGCCTTCCAGACCTTCGATGGTCACCACTTCGTCGCCGGTCAGACCCAGGGTCTTGCGGGTATCGCCATTGGTGAACTCGAACGGCACAACGCCCATCCCGATCAGGTTCGAGCGGTGGATACGCTCAAACGACTCGGCGATGACACCTTTGACGCCCAGCAGGTTGGTACCCTTGGCCGCCCAGTCGCGCGAGGAACCGGCGCCGTATTCGATGCCGCCAAAGATCACCAGCGGGGTGCCCGCTGCCTGATACTCCATCGAGGCGTCATAGATTGCCGCCTGTTCGCCGTTCGGACCCTTGGTATAGCCGCCCTCGACGCCATCCAGCATCTCGTTCTTGATGCGGATGTTGGCGAAGGTGCCGCGCATCATGATTTCATGGTTGCCGCGGCGCGAGCCGTAGCTGTTGAAATCCTTCGGCGCCACTTGCCGCTCGGTCAGGTAGATCCCGGCCGGGGTGGTCGATTTGAACGAGCCTGCGGGCGAGATGTGGTCGGTGGTGATCATGTCGCCCAGCACCGCCAACACGCGGGCGCTGTGGATGTTCGAGATGACGCCCGGCTCTTTCGCCATGCCGCGGAAGTAGGGCGGGTTCTGGATATAGGTCGACGAAGCAGGCCAGTCGTAGGTCTCGCCTTCCGAGGTCTCAACCGCCTGCCATTTCTCGTCGCCTTTGAACACATCGGCATATTTCGAGATGAAGGCGGCACGGGTCACGGTCTGCTCAACCAGATCCGAGATCTCTTTGTTGGTCGGCCAGATGTCTTTCAGATAGACGGGGTTGCCGTCTTTCGAGACGCCCAGCGGCTCGGTGGTCAGGTCGATGTTCATGTCGCCTGCCAGCGCATAGGCCACCACGAGCGGCGGCGATGCGAGGTAGTTGGCGCGCACATCGGGGCTGATCCGGCCCTCAAAGTTGCGGTTGCCCGAGAGGACGGCGGTCGCGACCAGATCGCCCTCGGCAATGGCGGCCGAGATTTCCGGCTGCAGCGGGCCCGAGTTGCCGATGCAGGTGGTGCAGCCATAGCCCACGAGGTTGAAGCCGATGGCGTCCAGATCCTCCTGCAGACCGGCGGCGTTCAGATATTCGGACACAACCTGCGAGCCGGGGGCGAGTGAGGTTTTCACCCAGGGCTTGCGGTCCAGACCGAGTGCCCGGGCTTTGCGCGCCACGAGACCCGCGCCGATCAGCACATAGGGGTTCGAGGTGTTGGTGCAGGAGGTGATCGAGGCGATCACAACCTTGCCCGAGGTCATCTCGTAGTTTTCGCCCTTCACCGGGACGGCTTTGCCCATCTCGCGTTTGAAGGTCTCGACCATTTCCTTGGCAAAGGAGGATTTCGCCGAGGTCAGCGCCAGATAATCCTGCGGACGTTTCGGGCCCGAGATCGCGGGCACGATGGTGCCCATGTCGAGTTCCAGCGTCGAGGAATAGATCGGTGCGTAATCCGCCCCACGCCACATGCCGTTGGCTTTCGCATAGGCTTCGACCAGCGCGATGCGGTCTTCGTCGCGGCCGGTCTGACGCAGGTAGCGCAGCGTTTCATTGTCGATCGGGAAGAAGCCACAGGTGGCGCCGTATTCCGGTGCCATGTTGGCGATGGTCGCGCGGTCGGCCAGCGGCAGATGGTCGAGGCCGTCGCCGTAGAATTCCACGAATTTGCTGACCACGCCGTGTTTGCGCAGCATCTGCACAACTTTCAGCACGAGGTCGGTGGCGGTGGTGCCCTCGATCATCTTGCCGGTCAGCTTGAAGCCGACAACTTCCGGGATCAGCATCGAGACCGGTTGGCCCAGCATCGCGGCTTCAGCCTCGATCCCGCCGACGCCCCAGCCCAGAACGGCCAGGCCGTTGACCATGGTGGTGTGGCTGTCGGTGCCGACCAGCGTGTCCGGATAGGCGACGTTTTCGCCGTTCTGGTCGGTGTCGGTCCAGACGGTCTGCGCGAGGTACTCGAGGTTCACCTGGTGGCAGATGCCGGTGCCGGGGGGCACAACGCGGAAGTTTTCAAAGGCGCCCTGACCCCATTTCAGGAACTGGTAGCGCTCCATGTTGCGCTCGTATTCCAGATCGACGTTCTTCTGGAAGGCGCGCGGGTTGCCAAACTCGTCGATCATCACCGAGTGGTCGATCACGAGGTCAACCGGCACCAGCGGGTTGATCTTCTTGGCGTCGCCGCCAAGCGCCTTGATGCCGTCGCGCATCGCGGCCAGGTCGACCACGGCGGGCACGCCGGTGAAGTCCTGCATCAGCACGCGGGCCGGGCGATAGGCGATCTCGCGCGGGTTCTTGCCGCCGAGTTTTGCCCATTCGGCAAAGGCCTTGATGTCGTCCACCGAGACGGTGAAACCACCGTCTTCAAAGCGGAGCATGTTTTCCAGCACGACTTTCAGCGCGGCGGGCAGGCGCGAGAAATCGCCCAGACCTGCTTCCTGAGCGGCGGGAATCGAGTAATAGGCAACGCTGGCGCCGCCTGCAGTCAGACTGCGGCGGGTGCCGGCGGTATCTTTTCCGGTGACGATGGGCATCATGGCCTCCCTGAGGATTGAGGGGTGTCGCTGCACCCGTGTTTGCCGCATCCCCGCCATGCAATCAAGGGAAGAATGGCGCTTTGCATACCATTGTACACCAAATTTTTTGCGATCCCTCCGCAAGGTGCCGTAAAGCAGCATCTCTTCGCGCGGAATGCACAGAAAATCGCAAAACGTTGATTGGCAAAGCCGGTCCTGGCCGCTTAGGAAGGGGGGGCAGAGGGGACTGACACTATGGAACGCGTATTCATCACGGCAGTTTTCGGGCTGTGGCTGGCTGGTTCTGGCCTGACAAATGCCCAGACAATGCCGAACAACCCCAATGGCGGCCCCTCAGGCGCGCCCGGAGCCTCCCCGATGGGGACCGAGGCGACGGTGTCGGGGGGGCGCACCGCCTCTCTGCTCAACGACGGTACGATGGCCTTTGGCTCGGTTGCGACCTCGCTGACCGCGGGGCTGGGGGCCAATATCAGCGGCGCGATGGCCGATCTGTCGATGGATGCGGTGGTCGAGGGGCTGGCGCAGGATGTGGCCAAAAGCCTCGGGCTGGACTTGCCCGGCATGGGCCAGCCGGTCGTGGTCGAGCTCTTCACCTCGCAGGGGTGCAATGCCTGTCCCGCCGCCGATGATGTGCTGACCCAGATCGCGCAGCGGCCGGGGGTGATCGCGCTCTCGCTGCATGTGGATTACTGGGATTATCTCGGCTGGAAGGATGCTTTCGCACAGCCGATCTTTACCGAGCGGCAGAAGTCCTATGCCCGCGCGGCGGGAGAGCGCACGATCTACACGCCGCAGATGATCGTGGGCGGGCAGGCGACGCTGGTCGGCGGGCATCCGGATGAGCTGGAGGCCATCATCGCGCAGCAAGAGGCTTTGCCCGAGACGGTGAAGCTGACACTGACCCCGCAGGGCAATGGCCGGGTGCTGATCGAGGCATCGGCCAATCCGCCGCTGACCGATGAGGCGGTGGTGCAGATCGTGCGCTACCGGCCGCAGGCCGAGGTGACCATCGAACGCGGCGAGAATGCGGGCCGTACCGCGCTTTACACCAATGTGGTGACCAACTGGCAGGCGGTGGCGGATTGGGACGGCAAGACGCCCCTGTCGCTCACGGCCAATCTGCCGGGCGATCTGCCCTCGGTGGTGATCGTGCAGACCGCGCGCTCCAGCGGGAAATCGCGGGGCCGGGCGCTGCCGGGGCCGATCCTCGCGGCCGAAACGGTGCCGGTGCAATAGCGGCGAAAAACAGCGAATATCAATGATGTAACGGCGGGTCTTGGCCCGCCGTTTTGCGTTCAGATGCCGTTTTTCCAGCGCCGGTGGACCCAGAACCACTGGCCCATGTGGCGGCGGACCAGCTGCTCCAGATTGTCGTTCAGCGCCTGGGTCATCGCTTCGGGCGTGTCGGGCGCGATCGGCGCCTCCACCAGAATCCGGAAATCGAGGCCGTTTTTCTGCCGGATCCCATAGATCGGCAGCAGGAGCGCGTCATATTTCAGCGCAAGCTCGGCGGCGGAGGTCGAGGTATAGGCGGTTTCGCCGAAAAAGGTCAGCGGCGCGCCATGGCCCACATGCTGATCGACGACCAGCCCCAGCATGCCGCCGGATTTCAGAAAGCGGACCATATCCACCAGCCCCTGTTTGCCGCGCGGAAACAGCGGCGTGCCGAGGGCGGAAATTGCCTCGATGTAGTGGGCGTTGAACAGCGGGTTGCGCATCGGCTTGTAAAGCCCGCCGACCCGGAACCCCCGGGCGATGAGGGCGGCGCGTGCCACGTCGTAATTGCCGAAATGCCCGGTCACCAGCACCACCGGGCGCTTGGCCTCGCGCGCTTCCAGCAGGGCGGCGACGCCGTCACCCTCCAGCGGGATCTCGCGCACGCGGTCGACGAATTCCGCGCCCGAATAGATCTCGGCCATGGTGCGGCCGAGATTGTCCGGCACGGCGCGCGACAGGGCGGCGGCTTCGGCGGCGGGCAGATCGGGCATCACCTTGGCCAGATTGTCGCGCACCCGGCGGCGGTAGCCCGCCAGCGGCGCCGCGATATGGGCGACGAAAGCCCCGGTCAGCGGCACCCGCCAGCGGTAGGGCAGCGCATGGCCAAGCCCCAGCACCGCCCGGAAGACGATGTCGGCCACCCGGTCTAGGAGGGTGGGGCGGTTGCTTTTTCGGCTCTGTGCCATGTCATTCCCGTCATGGGGCCGCCCGGGACGCGGCGCTTTCCCGATGCCAGACATAAAGTCCCGCCCCCACGATCACAAGCGCACCGAGCACTGTCGCGGCGTCAGGCAGGGTGTCATAAAACAGCCAGCCCCAGAAACTGGCCAGAATCAGCCCCGAATAGCCGAAGGGCGCAATCATGCTCGCCTCGGCCAGGGTGAAGGCGCGGATCAGGCAAAGCTGGCCCAGGGTGCCAAGGCAGCCCACCAGCGCAAAGGCCCAGAGGTCCGCGCGGGCAATCGGTTGCCAATAGAGCAGCATCAGGCCCGAGGCGATGATCGTGCCGAAAAGGGCGGTGTAGATCAGACTGGTCCAGATGCTTTCCGTCGGGCCCATCTTGCGGGTCAGCACCGCGAAGGCGGCGTAAAAGATCGCCGATGCCAGCGGCAACAGGGCGGCGGGCTGAAACACGCCCGCCCCGGGGCGGATGACGATCAGCGCGCCGATCAGCGCGGCGGCAATGCCAAAGGCGCGGCGCGGCCCGATCCGCTCGCCCAGCACCAGTGCGGCGGCGAGGGTGATCAGCACCGGGTTGATGTCCATGATCGCCGTGGCTTCGGCCAGCCCGATATGGCGCAGCGACAAAAAGAAACAGGCGGTGGCGCCGAACTGGCAGACCGAGCGTAGCGCGTGCATCCCCGGATGCGCGGTGCGCAGCACCGTGCCCAGACGCGGCGCGAGCAGCACAGCGACCAGCAGCACCTGCCCCGAATAGCGCGCCCAGACCACCTGCAGGGGATCATAGCGCCCGGCCAAGCCCTTTGTCGTCGCGTCCATCAGGGTGAAGAACAAGATCGCCGTCAGGCAGAACAAGATGCCCTTGGTCATATCGGAAAAGGGGCCCGCAGGCCCCTTTTCGATCGTTTTATCTGCGGTGACGCTCACAGCAATTCTTTGGCTTTGGCGACAATCGCTTCGGCGGTGATGCCGAACTCTTCATAGAGCTTTTCAGCCGGGGCCGAGGCGCCGAAATCCGACATGCCGATGAAGGCCGATTTCTGCTCACGGCCGCGCTCGCCCAAGAGCCAGCGGTCCCAGGGCTGACGGATCGCCGCTTCGACCGCGATGCGGACGTTGCCGGCGGGCAGCACTTTCTTGCGGTAGCTTTCTTCCTGCGCGGCAAAGAGCTCCATACAGGGCACCGAGACCACACGGGTGCCGATGGCCTGCGCCTCCAGGAGGTCGCGGGCGCGCATGGCAATCTCCACTTCCGAGCCGGTCGCCATCAGGATGACCTGACGCTTGCCGGTGGCCTCGGCCAGAACATAGGCGCCCTTGGCGGACAGATTCTGGTTGGTGTGGGTCTTGCGCTGCGTCGGCAGGTTCTGACGCGAGAGCGCGATGACCGAGGGGGTCTCGGTCGTGGTCATCGCCAGTTCCCAGCATTCCGCGGTTTCGATCACATCGGCCGGACGGAAGGTCCAGGTGTTCGGCGTCGCGCGGCAGATCGCCAGATGCTCGACCGGCTGGTGGGTCGGGCCGTCTTCGCCCAGACCGATGCTGTCATGCGTCATCACATAGACCGCCGGAACCCCCATCAGCGCCGAGAGACGCATCGCACCGCGCGCGTAATCGGTGAAGCAGAAGAAGGTGCCGCCATAGGGACGCACGCCGCCATGCAGCCAGAGGCCGTTCATCGCCGCGGCCATGCCATGCTCACGGATGCCGTAATGCACATAGCGGCCCTTGCGGTTCTCGGCGTTGAAGATGCCCAGATCGGCGGTTTTGGTCAGGTTCGAGCCGGTGAGATCGGCCGAGCCGCCAATGGCTTCCGGCACCACCGGGTTGATCGCGCCCAGCACCATTTCCGAGGCTTTGCGGCTGGCCACTTTCGGGGCGGCTTCCGATTGCTCTTTCTTGAAATTGCGGATGGCGGCGGCGAGTTTCTTCGGCGCCTCGCCCGACATCTGACGCTCGAACTCGGCCTGTTTGCCAGCGGGCAGGGCGGCAAAGCGCGCCTTCCAGGCGGTGTGCTCTTCGGCACCGCGCGACCCGATGGCCTCCCATTTCGCCTTGATATCGGCGGGAATTTCGAAGGGGCCGTGGTTCCAGCCATAGATTTCGCGCGTCTTGGCGATCTCTTCCAGACCCAGCGGCGAGCCGTGGGCGGAATAGCTGTCCGCCTTGGTCGGCGCGCCAAAACCGATGATGGTTTTGCAATCGACCATCACCGGACCTTTGGCCTTTTTGGCTTCGGTCAGGGCGCGGTCGATGTCGGCGGGGTCATGGCCGTCGCAATGCAGCACGGTCCAGCCCGAGGCGGCGAAACGCGCGCGCTGGTCGGTCTTGTCGGCAATCGAGACGCGGCCATCGATGGTGATGTCGTTGTTGTCCCAGAGCACGATGAGATTGTTCAGCTTTTGCATGCCCGCAAGGCCAATGGCCTCCTGGCTGATGCCCTCCATCAGGCAGCCGTCGCCGCAGATCACCCAGGTCTTGTGATCAACGATCTTGGCGCCAAAGCGGGCCTGCAGCGCCTGCTCGGCAATCGCGAAACCGACCGAGGTGGCAATGCCCTGGCCGAGCGGGCCGGTGGTGGTTTCCACGGCGTCGATCAGGAAGTTTTCCGGGTGGCCCGCGGTCAGCGCGCCCCATTGGCGGAAGTTCTTGATCTGGTCGAGGGTGATTTGCTTGTCCCCGGTCAGGTAGAGCAGCGCATAGATCAGCATCGAGCCGTGACCGGCCGAGAGGATGAAACGGTCCCGGTCCGCCCATTTCGGTGCCGAGGCATCGAATTTCAGGTGGTTCTGGAAGAGCACGGTGGCCACATCGGCCATGCCCATCGGCATGCCCGGGTGACCGGAATTGGCGGCCTGCACCGCGTCCATGGCCAGCGCGCGAATGGCAGAAGCGAGCGACCAATGTTCGGGGTGGTTGGCGCGGATCGTGGCGATATCCAAGGGCGTCATCCTTCGTTTTGCTGTGTTTGACGGCGAAATCGGCCCGGAACCGGGCGTTGGACCCTCTGATAACAGGCCCGGGGCGAAGTTCAAGCGCGCCGACACCCCGATTGCGGGAAAGCGCCCGTCGGGGCGTCGTGGCGTGAAACATGGGGGGCAGGCCCCGTAACTTTGCGATAAGATTACCTTGAAGGGGGCGTCGCTGCGATTCGCGGCGTCTGAAATCGCAACCGGATCAACCGGAGGCAGGCAGGATGAGCGACATTACCGAATACGAACGCCGGATCAGCGCCGCACTGGCGCGCATCGGTCTGGGCATTGAGCAGATCCCGGCATTCCCCGTGGCCGTTGCCGCGCCCGAACCCTTGGCTTTGGCGCCCGAAATGCCGGAGGAGGCCGCGCCTGTGGCGCATCCCGCCGGCGCGCGGGCTGCGGAGGATGCGCCGCGTGCCGCCGATTCCGACACCGCTGCCGTCGATGCGGAAGCCTTGCAGGCCAAGGCGCTGCAAGACAGTGCCGAACTCATCGCCCTGCGCGAGGCGTTGGAGGCGGAGCGTCAGGCGAATGCCCAGCTCTCTGACCGGGTGCGCGCCATTCGCGACAAACAAGAGACCATGGTGACTTTGCTTGAGCGGCGTCTGGCCGCCACGCAGCGCGACTGTGACCGCTGGGCGCGCGAAGTGGCGCGGATGAAACGCGCCAATCTGGATCTGACCGAGGCGAACCGCGGCCTGACCGCCGCCATCGGGCAGGGGGCGGACACCGATGACGGGGTGGCGGCGCATTTGATCAACCGGGCGATGCTGGCCGAACTTGAATCCCTGCGCGCGCTGCGCTCGGCCGAGCGGGCGGAGCTGGAAGAGATCCTGTCCGGGCTGGAGCCGCTGATCGTGCTGCCCGCTGCGGGGGAGACATCCGCCGGGACCACTGCCGATTGGGCACAGGAGGGCACGCATGCCTGAGATCAACGTATCCATCGGCGGGCGGCTTTTCGAAGTGGCCTGTCAGGACGGCGAAGAACATTTCCTGCGCACGGCGGCCGCGATGCTGGATGCCGAAGCGGCGGTGCTGATGGAACAGATCGGGCGGATGCCCGAGGCGCGGATGTTGTTGATGGCGGGGCTGATGCTCGCCGACAAGACCGCCGCCGTCGAGGATCAGATCCGCGAGATGAGCGGGCGGGTCGAAGAGCTGGAAGCGGCGCTGGCCGAAGCGCATGCCAATCCGGTGCGGGTGGAAGTGCCGGTGATCCCCGAGATCATTTTTGACACGTTCGCCGAAATTGCGGCCCGGGCCGAGGCTTTGGCCGCCAGCATCGAAGAGCGCACCAGCGATCCCTATGCCGTTGCCGAAGCGGGCTTTGCCGCGGGTGATGTCGATGCCGATGCCGATGCCGATGCCGATGTTGATGTCGGTGCGGTGAGGACGGGCGGCGCGGTTGCGGCCGCGGAACTCTCGCAGGCTGACGACGGGCAGGAGACGGCAAGCTTCGCGCCCGAGGGGGATGCTGCGCCCGCCGGGACGGTGTTGATTGAGGGGGCCGCACTCGCTGGCACCGCCGATCCTGCCGCGCTGTCCATCGGCGATGACGCCGGGGCCTTTGCGGGCGAGGACGTGGCGGAAGATGCCGCATACGCCACCTCGCCAGCCTTCAGTGACGCCGAAGTTGCCGTGGCCCTTGGCGAGGCACCTGCAGAACCGGACGGTGCTGAGGGCGACGGTTTCGGCGCATCCGGTGATGCCTTTGAGGCTGAGCATGCGTTTGACGCTGACGCGGACCAAGATTCGGGCGCAGGCCAATATCCCCAGGCAGACCAATATCCCGGCGTGGAGGATGATTTTGGCGAACCGGGCTTCGGGCCGGGACCGTCGGATCCCTCCGAAGACCATGCCCCGACGGGGGGCGACCCGGCCGCCCAAGGGGAGGCCGCCCAAGAGGAGGCCGCCGGGGATGAGAGACGGGATGAGGATGTGAAACAATGAAATTGCGTATTGCCGTGCCCGCACTGACGGCACTGGGCCTTCTGGCAGGGTGCGCCGCGCAAACCCTGCATCAGCGGGTGGACTATATCTGTGCCACCGGCGGCACCGTCTCGGCCAATTACCTCAATCTGGGCGATGGCGGCGATGCGATGGTGCAGTGGCAGGGCCAGTTGATGGGGATGCACACCGTCGTCAGCGGCTCCGGTGCCCGCTATGACACCGGGCCCGGCAAGGGCCATGTCTGGTGGACCAAAGGCGATGAGGGCACGCTTTATGCCCGCGACGCTGCCGGAACCGAGACCGCTGTGGCCACGGGCTGCAAGGCAACTCCGCCGCTGCCAACGGAGTGACCGCCGCCCTGTGGCCGGAGGAGGGCCGCCGGGCAGCGCAGGCCGCTTTGGCAGGCGGGCCGCTCTGGCAGATGGGCAGCAGCGCGACAGACCAAAGCAAAAGGGCGCCCAAAGGCGCCCTTTTTCATGAGATTTCCAACCATTGCCCGAGGGTTACTCGGCGGCTTTCATCTGGAAGCCCTTTTCCAGCTGATCCGACGGTGCCACCGGATATTCGCCGGAGAAACAGGCGTCGCAATATTGCGGATTGGCCTTGTCACGGCCCCCGGCTTCGCCTGCCGCACGGTATAGCCCGTTGAGCGAGATGAACTTGAGGCTGTCCACCCCGATCCAGTCGCGCATCTGCTCTTCGGTCATGTTCGCGGCCAGCAGCTTGTCGCGGTCGGGCGTGTCAACACCGTAGAAACAGGGCCAGGCGGTGGGGGGCGAGGCGATGCGGAAGTGCACTTCGGCCGCGCCCGCGTCGAGGATCATATCCTTGATCTTGCGCGAGGTGGTGCCGCGCACGACCGAGTCGTCGACCAGAATCACCCGCTTGCCCTTGATCAGCGCGCGGTTGACGTTCAGCTTCAGCCGCACACCCATGTTGCGGATGCTCTCGGTCGGCTCGATAAAGGTCCGGCCCATATATTGGTTGCGGATGATCCCCATCGCATAGGGGATGCCCGATTCCTGGCTGTAACCGATGGCGGCGGGGGTGCCGCTGTCGGGCACCGGGCAGACCAGATCGGCCTCCACCGGGGCTTCTTTCGCCAGCTCAACCCCGATCTGACGCCGCGTCTCATAGACCGAGCGGCCGCCGATGATGCTGTCGGGACGGCTGAAATAGACATGCTCAAAGATGCAGAACCGGCCCTTGGACGGCCCGAACGGGCGCGAGCTTTCGACCTTGCCCTTCGAGATCACCACCATTTCGCCCGGCTCGATCTCGCGGATGAACTCGGCACCGATGATGTCGAGGCCACAGGTCTCGGAGGAGAGCGCATAGCCCTCATCGCCGATCTTGCCCAACACCAGCGGCCGCACACCCAGCGCATCGCGCACGCCGATCAGCTTGGTCCGGGTCATCGCGATGACCGAAAACGCGCCTTCGACGCGGCGCAGGGCATCTTTCATCCGCTCGGAGATGTTTTTCTGAATGGAGCGCGCCATCAGATGGATGATGCATTCGCTGTCCGAGGAGGACTGGAAGATCGAGCCGCGCTCGATCAACTCGCGCCGCAGGGCGGTCGCATTGGTCAGGTTGCCGTTATGGGCGATGGCGACACCGCCCATCGACAACTCGCCAAAGAAGGGCTGCACATCGCGGATCGCGGTATTGCCCTTGGAGCCTGCGGTTGAATAGCGGACATGGCCGATGGCCAGGTCGCCGGGCAGGGTGTCCATCACCGAACGGTTGGTGAAATTGTCACGCACATAGCCAAAGCGGCGGGCAGAGTTGAAACCGTCGGCAGCGTCATAGGAGACGATACCACCAGCTTCTTGCCCGCGATGCTGCAGCGCGTGCATGCCGAGGGCGGTGAAATTCGCGGCATCGGCAACGCCGATCACCCCGAAAACACCGCATTCCTCCTTAAGCTTGTCATCGTCAAAAGGGTGGGAGAGGAAGGGGCGCATGGCTACTCCTGTTCCGGGGGGGCTTTCGCGCTCCATCTAATGCCAAACGGGAGGACTGTCACGCCCTCCCGTCATCTATTCCGTCATATCCGGGTTACCTTTTTCGGCAGGGCTGCTGTGCGGCCCGGCAAAAAGGCAGGATTTGCTCAGTTCGCGGGCAGCGGCGCGGCCTCTGCGGGGGCGGTCGTCGGGGTGACGGCGGTTGCCGGTTTCGGGCAGCTTTCCACCAGCGCCTCATAGCGCGCCACGATCCATGCCGGGGCGTCATCGGGCATTTCCTTGTCCATCGAGCCGGTCAGCTTGGCGAAAACCTGCGCCGAGCGCGAGTTGTCGACCATCGGCACCGAATCCGAGGCGAGGAAGCGCTCATAAACCGCCAGCGCCACCGCCACGAGGATCACGCCACGGATCACCCCGAAGAGGAAGCCAAGCCCCTGATCCAGCCCGCCCAGCACCGAGCGCTGCACGACGGAGGCAAAGAGCGGCGTCAGGATCGAGAACAGCACCAGCGCCAGCGCCGAGACCGCGAAGAATCCGGCGATGGTGCCGAGTTCGCAATTGTCCGCGAGGAATTTGTTGATCACCGGCAGCTGCGCGACCATCGGGCGCGCGGCGGCGGCGAACATATAGCCCAGCACAACGGCTGCCAGCCAACCGGCGATCGACAAGGCCTCGCGCACGAAACCACGGCTGTAGGCGAGGATCGCCGACAGCAGGATGACCACGGCGACAATGCCGTCAATGATGGTGAATCCGTCCATATGCCTGTCGTTCCCTCTTGCCGCCCGGGGGGCCTCAGCCCGCGCCGAACATGTCTCCAACGAATGTCACGAGGTCGGGCATCTTGCGCAATGCCATTCCCTCGCCCCCGTCGGCTTTGGTCCGCTCTGGGGCAATCGCTTGTGAAAAACCAAGTTTTTGCGCCTCTTTCAACCTGTTTTCCGCCTGACCCACCGGACGAAGCGCCCCGGAGAGAGAGATTTCGCCGAAAATCACCATATCGGGCGGTAAAGCCACATCTTCGCGGGCGCTGAGCAGCGCCGCGGCCAGCGCCAGATCGGCGGCAGGCTCCATCACCCGCATGCCGCCGGCGACGTTCAAAAACACATCAAGCCCGGTAAACGGGATGCCGCAGCGCGATTCCAGCACCGCCAGAATGGTGGACACCCGCCCCGAGTCGAGCCCCACCACCGTTCGCCGCGGGGTCGAGAGCGTCGAGGGCGCGACCAAAGCCTGGATCTCGGTCAGCACCGGGCGCGAGCCCTCGATGCCCGCAAAAACCGCCGAGCCGGTCTGCGCCTGCCCGCGTTCTGACAGGAACAAGGCTGAGGGGTTGGTCACCTCTGCCAGCCCGCCGCCGGTCATCTCGAACACACCGATCTCATCGGCGGGGCCAAAGCGGTTCTTCACCGCGCGCAGGATGCGGAACTGATGCCCGCGCTCGCCCTCGAAATAGAGCACGGTATCGACCATATGCTCGACCACGCGGGGGCCCGCGATCTGCCCTTCCTTGGTGACATGGCCCACGAGGATCACGCTGACGCCGCGCCGCTTGGCAAAGGTCACCAGCTCATGGCTGGCCGCGCGCACCTGCGAGACCGAGCCGGGGGCGCTGTCTACCATGTCCGACCACATGGTCTGAATGGAATCGATGATCACCAGATCGGGGCGCTCGGCATCAAGGGTGGTCAGAATATCGCGCAGGTTGGTCTCGGCGCCGAGCTGCACCGGCGCATCCGCCAGCCCCAGTCTTTGCGCCCGCATCCTGACCTGCGCCGAGGCCTCCTCGCCCGAGATATACATGCATTTGAGGCCGCGCCGGGCAAAACTGGCGGTGGCCTGCAAGAGCAGCGTGGACTTCCCGATGCCCGGATCGCCGCCGACAAGAATCGCCGAAGCGGGCACGAGACCGCCCCCCAGCACCCGGTCGAACTCCTCCATCCCCGACATGGTGCGGGGCGGCGGCGCCTCTTCCGTGGCGAGCGTGGTCAGGGCCATCACCTTGCCTTTGGCGGCACCCAAGGTCTTCGAGCCGGGGCCGGACGAGAGCGGCCCTTCTTCGTTGATCGTGTTCCAGGCACCGCAGGCCTCGCATTTGCCCGCCCATTTCTTATGGGAGGCGCCGCAGGCGGTGCAGGTGAAGGTGGAGGAGGGTGCTTTTGCCATGCGCCCTTCCTGCCCGAAACCCCGGCGGGGGGCAAGGTGGCGCGCGGCGCAAGGGGGGCGCTGCCCCCCGGCCTGCGGCCTCCCCCCGAGGTATTTGGACCAAGAAGAAAGCGCGAGGCGGAGGCAGGGCCTGACATCTGGGCTTTGCCTGATCTTAAATATCCCCGCCGGAGGCTTCCGCAGTCAGTCTTTGCGGGCGGGAATGTGGGAGAGCGCGAAGCTTGCCAGCACGCAGAAGGTGAAGAGATAGAGGCCCCAGCCGGTTTCCACCCGTCCGACCCCGGTGCCCTTGGCCAGAACAATATAGAGTGCGATGAGGAAGACATCGGCCATCGCCAGTCGCCCGAGGAATTTGAGGGCGGGGAGCAGGCGGGGGCTGGCGTGGTTGTGCTGGATCAGGGCGAGGCCGATCACTTTCGCCATTGGGGCGACCAGCGCCAGCAAGGCGACGGTCAGCGCGAGGAATATGTCGGTATCCCAGAGGCTGCGGATGCCGGTCAGGACCGAAATCGCGTCGAG
This sequence comes from Phaeovulum sp. W22_SRMD_FR3, assembly GCF_052113705.1. Taxonomy (NCBI): domain Bacteria; kingdom Pseudomonadati; phylum Pseudomonadota; class Alphaproteobacteria; order Rhodobacterales; family Paracoccaceae; genus Phaeovulum; species Phaeovulum sp. W22_SRMD_FR3. The sequence goes on from NZ_JBGQOG010000025.1 coordinate 44,838, forward strand.
GTCGAAGAAGGGCAGCAGACCGGCGCGCAGCAGGGGGGCGGCCCAGGCGATGGGAAACAGGATCAGCAGCGCCAGATTGGCGATCCTGAGGGCGCGTTTCATCTGTGGATCACTTTTGCGGCTTGGTCATCGGCACGACATTGGGCTCGCGCGGATCTTCCAGCTCATAGCCGAGCGCGGGCAGCACGGCGCGCAGGTCTCGGTCGAGGAGCTTGAATTTCTCGGACAGGCGGCGCTCATCGGCCTCGACATCGCGCAGCCAGGTCTGGATCTCGTCGCAGGCGGCGCGGGCGAGGCCGATCTGCTCTTCCATCATCTGTGCTTCCTCCTGCCGCTGGGCGAGGAAGGCCTTGGCGCGGGTGACCTTGGCGTCGGAATAGATCTGCGCCAGATCACGGCTTTGCAGGCTCATCTGTGCCGCGAGCTCCAGCACCTCGGGTTCCAGCGCGCCCAGATCGGGGTGGCGGCGCAGATGGGCCATGCGTTCGCGCATCGTGTCAAACTCGCCCGAGAGCGCGAAAACCCCGGCGCGGTCGGCGGCATGGGCCGTGCGATAGGCGCGGGTTACATCCTCCATCCCGATGTGGAAATTGCGGTGCGAGCGTTCGAGCCGCGCCACCCGCTGATGGCTGGGGAGGTAAAAGACGAGCGACAGGGCGAGGGCCGCGATCAGGATTTGCAGCGCCGCCCCGGCATAGGGCAGATCGCTGCCGTTCCAGCGCGCCGCGATTTCGAGCCAAGGGAGCACACCGGCCGCAGCAAGGGCCACCGCGCCGAGGCTGACCAGCGCCAGCCCCATCAGCAGTGCCATAGATAGGGCAGAAACCATGCCCTGTGCGCGGCTGTACATGCCGCCGGATTGACCCACCATACGCGCCCCCAGAAAGGTTAACAAATTCTCGGCGGGACGCGGTGGAAATGCAAGAAACTTTTTCAAATCAAGCGCATCAGAGAGAAAGCTCAGCGGACGGATTCAATCGGGCCTTCGGCGCGGCCGTGGATGAATTGCTGAACGTAAGGGTCTGATGTTGCGTCCATTTCGCTGATCGGCCCCGTCCAGCGCACCTTGCCGCCATGCAGCATCGCCACCTTGTCGGCGATGGCGCGGACGCTGGTCATGTCATGGGTGATGGTCATCGCCGTGGCGCCCATTTCCACGGTGATTTCGCGGATCAGCTCATTGATCACGCCGGACATGATCGGGTCGAGCCCGGTCGTCGGCTCGTCGAAAAAGATGATCTGCGGCTCGGCGGCGATGGCACGGGCCAGGCCGACGCGCTTTTGCATGCCGCCCGAGAGTTCCGCCGGGAAGAGGTCGCCCACCTCGGGCTTCAAGCCGACGCGGCGCAGCTTTTCCATCGCGATCTCACGCGCTTGCGCTTTCGGCAATTTGCCCGGACCGCGCAGCAGGCGGAAGGCAACATTCTGCCAGACGCTCATCGAGTCAAAGAGCGCCGCCCCCTGAAACAGCATCCCGAATTGCGCCAGAAAGGCATCGCGGCTGACGCGGGCGACATCCTCGCCGCCGACGCAGATCCGGCCCGCATCGGGGGTGACAAGGCCGAGGATGCATTTCAGGAGCACCGATTTCCCGGTGCCGGAGCCACCGATGATCACCATGCTCTCGCCCTTGTCGATCCGCAGATCGACACCGCGCAGGACCGCGTTACTGCCAAAGGCTTTCTGGACGTTCTCGAGGGTGATCATGCGCTGAAAAACACTTCGGTAAGCAGGTAGTTGCAGGCGAGAATGGCGATGGAGGCGGCGACCACGGCGGATTTGGTGGCCCGGCCCACGCCCTGCGCGCCCCGGCCCGAATTCATCCCGTAATAGCAGCCCATCAACGCCACGATAAAGCCGAAGGCCGCGCCCTTGATCAGGCCCGAGCCGACATCCCAGGGCTCCAGATAGGCCCAGGTGTTTTTCAGATAGGTGACCGAGTTGAAATCAAGCCGGTTCACGCCGACAAGCCAGCCGCCCATGATGCCGATCACATCGCCGATGCCGACCAGCACCGGCACGCTGAGCGTGGCGGCCAGAACCCGGGGCAGGGTGAGATATTTCATCGGATTGGTCGAAAGGGTGGTCAGCGCGTCAATCTGCTCGGTCACCTTCATCGTGCCGATTTCCGCGGCGATGGAGGAGGCGACGCGCGCCGCCACCATCAGCCCGCCCAGAACCGGCCCCAATTCGCGCACCATGCCGATGGCGACGATGGAGGGCACCACCGCCTCGGCCGAGAAACGCGCGCCGCCCGCATAGATCTGCAGCGCCAGCGCCGCGCCGGTGAAAAGCGAGGTCAGCCCCACCACCGGCAGCGAAAGCCAGCCGATTTGCAACAGCGCCACGAGGAACTCGCGCGGGTAGAACGGCGGCCGGATCAGATGCCCGACCGTTTCACCGGCAAAAAGCGCCAACCGGCCCGTCGCGGCGCAGAGCCCCAGCACGGTCCGCCCCAGCGCAGCCAGCGGCATCAAAAGGGTGGGGGTTTTGCCAGCGGCGGCGGCCCCGGCGGTGCCGGCGCGCGGTGTTTCTGCGCGACTCATGCGCCGGTCCCGCCTGCGTAATGGCGGCGGTAGCGATGGCCGAGCGAGGTCAGAATCTCATAGCCGATGGTGCCCGCGACCGACGCCAGATCGTCCACGCCCTGTTCGGGGCAGAGGATGTCGAGGGCGGCAGGAACCTCGCTCAGATGGCTGACATCGACGGTGATCAGATCCATTGAGACGCGGCCGCGGATCGGGCAGGGCACGCCATTGGCATAGACCATTGCCTTGTTGGAAAAGGCACGGGTCAGCCCATCGGCATAGCCTGCAGCAATGGTGGCGATGCGGGTGGGGGTCTCAGCCTGCCAGCCGCAGGAATAACCCACGATCTCGCCCGCCTCGACCTCGCGCAGCTGCACGACGGGCAGCGACAGGCGGACGACCGGCGTGGCATTGGTGAAAGGCGCGCCGCCATAAAGGCCAACGCCGGGACGGGTGACGTCGAAATGATACTCGGGGCCGAGCAAGATGCCCCCGGTCGCTGCGAGCGAGCGTGGGGCGGAAATGCCATCGGTCATCCGGTGGAACTCGGCCAGCTGCGCGGCATTCATCGGGTGATCGGGCTCATCGGCGCAGGCCAGATGGCTCATCACCAGTTTCGGGCCGGCGTTCAGCACGATCTCGCCAATCGCCTGCCATTCCGGCATCTCGAGACCCAGACGGTTCATGCCGGTGTCCAGCTGGATGCCAAAGGGCGTGCCAGGCAGAGCCTCGAAATGCCGGGTGACCTGCTCGATGGAATTCAGCATCGGGGTCAGGCCGAGGTCGCCGATCATTTCGGTGTCGCCCGCCATATGGCCGGAGAAGACGAAAATCTCGGGGCCTTCGCCCAAAGATTGCCGCAACATCGCGCCCTCTTCGGTGGCCGCAACGAAGAATTTCCGGACACCGGCACGGGCGAGCATCCGCGCCACGCGCGCTGCCCCCAGACCATAGCTGTCCGCTTTGACCACGGCACCGGTTTCGGTGTCGCGGCCGCTTTTGGCGTCCAGTGCCCGCCAATTGGCAAGCACGGCGTCCAGATCAATGCGCAGGGTTCCAGTAGCCATAGCGCGGTTTTGACAGGCCGCGCGGCAAGGTCAAGAGGAAAGCGGTGCGATCGGCGGAAGGTGGTGGAAAGGGGGGGGGGGGGGCCCCCCCACCCCCCCCCCCCCCCCCCCCACCCCCCCCCCCCCAAAAAAACCCACCCCAAGCTTGTGTTCCAGCCAAGTACAAACCTTCGGGGGAAGGACCAGGAACCAAGAAAAAGAAGG
>NZ_JBGQOG010000026.1:0-46775 GCF_052113705.1 Phaeovulum sp. W22_SRMD_FR3
GGTACCGCCACCCCATTCCGGGCCCCGATGGCCCAAACGAGACGCGAAAGGCCCCTCCTCCTCCCTGGGCCGATCGTTATAGGTGCTGCTCTCCTCCTCCTCCCTGAGGGCAGCACCGAACCCATAGCCTGCGCCCCCTCCTCCTCCCTGGGGCAAAGGTGAACCCGCGGTCGCTCCCTCCTCCTCCCTGGAGCGGACCGCACCAGAATCAAGGGCCTCCTCCTCCTCCCTGAGGCCCAGGTTCAGAACGGCGGCACCCCTCCTCCTCCCTGGGTGCCGTCGTTTCCATTTAAAAACCCCAAAATGTGACTGATCGTCCGGCCCGCGCCTTGCATCCCTTGCATGGCGCCGCGCGGCGTTGCATGACCGGGCAGTCCCCTTGGAAAGGTTCCCTCATGCTGTCGTACCAACACATCTACCACGCCGGAAATCTGGCCGATGTGCACAAGCACGCGCTGATGGCCTTCATCCTCGACTATCTGATCCAGAAAGAGAAACCGCTGACCTACATGGAAACCCATGCGGGCCGCGGCCTCTACGCGCTGGACGCCGCCGAGGCGCGCAAGACCGGCGAGGCCGCCCAAGGCATCCTGCGGCTGGAAGAGCGGCTGCCGGCAACCCACCCCTACCGCCGGGCGCTGGCGGAGACCCGCAAGCTTTATGGCGCGCAGGCCTATCCCGGCTCGCCGATGCTGGCCGCGCTCCTCTTGCGGCAGATCGACGCCATCCATCTGGCCGAACTGCACCCGCAGGAATTTGCGGCGCTGGCGGAAAACCTCGCGCCGCACCGGGTGCTGACCCATAAGCGCGACGGTTTGGAAATGGCGATGGCAATGACGCCGCCCACCCCGCGCCGCGGCGTTTTGCTGATCGACCCGAGTTATGAGATGAAGGAAGATTACGAGACGATCCCGAAAGTCATCGGCCAGATCGCCCGCAAATGGAATGTCGGCACGATTGCCCTCTGGTACCCGATCCTGACCAGCGCCGCGCATTTGTCGATGCGGATGGCGCTGACCAATGCGCATCCGGAGGCGCTCTGCCACGAGGTGATGTTCCCGCCCGCCCGCGAAGGCCACGGCATGATCGGCTCCGGCATGTTCGTGATCAATGCGCCCTGGGGCAGTCAGGAAGAGGCCAGCCGCCTCGGCGCGATCTTCGCCGCCCTGCGCCGCTAGGCCAAAGGCGCGCCGCCCCGGCAGCGGCGCGTGCCATTACTCCAAAGCCACAAAGGGCCGCCTGCCCTGCCGCCCCATCCGTCCCGCGACCCCGGCCGCATCGGTGTCCGCCGGTCCCGCCCGCATCCCGCCATCGGGCAGGCCAGACAGATCAGACAGAGCCGCGAACAGATCAACGCCATGCGCGCGACCAGCACGGCCCCAAAGCACGACAGATCACCCCTGACTTTGCCTGATCAAAAATATCCCACGGGGGTCCGGGGGTGTGAAACCCCCGGCCTCACCGCAAAAACAGCCCCCGGACCACCGCGCCACACAGGCCCGCCTGCCTCAAAACGGCAGGTCATCCACCTCATCCGCGGGCACCACGAACCCGGCGACGATTTTCTTCTCGCCCGCCTTTTCGAAATCGACCGAGAGCTTGTCACCCTCGATCCCGATCACCGCGCCATAGCCGAATTTCTTGTGGAACACCCGGTCGCCCAGGGTAAAGGCCGAGACAGCGGTCAGATCGATCACCGGATGCCGGCTCTCGCGCGGCTGCCCCATGCCGCGCTGCCCGGCCCGGTCCTGCAACCGCTTCCAGCCCGGTGAATTATAGACATCGGCCTTCATCGCGCGGTCTTCAATCCCGCTGCTGCCGCCAAAACCACCGCCGAAACCGCCGCCAAACCCGGCCCCGCCTGCCGCGCCAAAGCCCCCGCCATAAAGGCCCGGCGGCGTCAGCACCTCGACATGATCGCCCGGCAGCTCATCAATGAACCGCGAGGGCAGCGCCGATTGCCACTGGCCATAGACCCGGCGGTTCCCCGCAAAGGAAATCGTGCAGACCTTCTCGGCCCGGGTGATCCCCACATAGGCCAGCCGCCGCTCTTCCTCGACACCCTTCAGACCCGATTCGTCCATCGACCGCTGGCTGGGGAACAAACCATCCTCCCAGCCGGGCAGGAATACCGCCGGAAACTCCAGGCCCTTGGCCGCATGCAGAGTCATGATGCTGACCTTTTCGGTCGCCTCTTCCTGCTCATTCTCCATGATCAGCGAAACGTGCTCAAGGAACCCCTGCAGATTCTCGAACTGCTCCAGCGCCTTGACGAGTTCCTTGAGGTTCTCGAGCCGCCCCGGCGCCTCTGGTGTCTTGTCGGCCTGCCACATGGCGGTATAGCCGGATTCCTCCAGAATTTGCTCGGCAATCTCGATATGGCTGACCCCCTGCCCGATCGCGCGGTGCCAGCGGTCGATCCCCTCGACAAAGGCGCGGAGCTGCCCCGCCCCCTTGCCGGTGATCCGCCCCTCCGCCAGCACGATCCGCGCGCCTTCGAGCAGGCCCACCCCTTCGGCCCGCGCCGTGGTCTGGATCACCTGCTGCGCCTTGTCGCCGAGGCCCCGCTTGGGCGTATTCACCACCCGCTCAAAGGCCAGATCATCCTCGGGCGAGACCGAGAGCCGGAAATAGGCCATCGCATCGCGGATCTCGAGCCGCTCATAGAATCGCGGGCCCCCGATCACCCGATAGGGCAGACCGATGGTCAGAAACCGATCCTCAAAGGCCCGCATCTGATGGCTGGCCCGCACCAGAATCGCCTGATCATCCAGACCCACCGGATCCTGACCGCGCGTGCCCCGCTGCAGCGCCTCGACCTCTTCGCCGATCCAGCGCGCCTCTTCCTCGCCGTCCCAATGGCCGATCAGCCGCACCTTCTCGCCGCCCGTGCTGTCGGTCCAGAGCGTCTTGCCGAGCCGCCCGGCATTGGCCGCGATCAGCCCGGAAGCGGCGGCCAGAATATGCTCGGTCGAGCGGTAATTCTGCTCCAGCCGCACCACCACCGCACCCGGAAAATCCTTCTCGAACCGCAGGATGTTGCCCACCTCGGCGCCGCGCCAGCCGTAAATCGACTGATCGTCATCGCCGACACAGCAGATGTTGCGATGCGCCTGCGCCAAAAGCCGCAGCCAGAGATATTGCGCGACATTGGTGTCTTGATATTCATCCACCAGAATGTAGCGGAACCGCCGCTGATACTGCGCCAGAATATCGGGATGCGCCTGAAAGATGCTGACCATATGCAAGAGCAGGTCGCCAAAATCACAGGCATTCAGCGCCCGAAGCCGCTCCTGATAGGCCGCATACAGCTCCGATCCGCGGTTGTTGAACGCCCCCGCCTCGGCCGAAGGCACCCGCGCAGGCGTCAGCGCCCGGTTCTTCCAACCGTCAATGATTCCCGCCAGCTGCCGCGCGGGCCAGCGCTTTTCATCCATTTGCCCGGCAATGATCAGCTGCTTCATCAGCCGGATCTGATCATCCGTGTCCAGAATGGTGAAATTCGACTTCAGCCCCGCCAGCTCCGCATGCCGCCTGAGCAGCTTCACACAGATCGCGTGAAAGGTGCCGAGCCACGGCACCCCCTCCACCGATTGCCCCAGCAGACGCCCCACCCGCTCCTTCATCTCGCGCGCGGCCTTGTTGGTGAAGGTCACCGCCAAAATCTCATTCGGCTGCGCCCGGCCGGTCACCAAAAGATGCGCGATCCGCGCGGTCAGCGCCTTGGTCTTGCCGGTCCCTGCCCCCGCCAGCATCAGCACCGGCCCGTCCAGCGCCTCGACCGCCTGCCGCTGCGCCGGGTTCAACCCGTCAAGATAGGGTGCCGGCGCCGCCGCCCGCATCCCCATCGCGCGCTGCGACAGACTCAAGCCTTGGGAAGGCGCCGAAGCGGCCCGCGCAGCGCCCTCGAAGGCGTCATCTTCATCATATCCGTTCATGGACCCAACCTAGCGCGCCGCAACGGAACTGAAAAGCCCATGTTCCGCAAATGTTCGCAACCCGCACGCCAATTCTTCCCAAGCACTTTCTTCTTGGCTGAAATACCTTCGGGGGTCCGGGGGCAGACAGCCCCCGGCGTCGCCCCCGGGCGCCCCTGACGGAGCCTGCCCGCCCGACTCACCCGCGGTGGATCAGCGAGGCGAAAAGCAAAGGATCGAGGCTCTCGGCGGCAAAGGTCGGTCCTTCGACCAACAGGCTCACCGCATCATGCGAATGCAGGCTTTCCTGATGGCTGGCCACCACCCGGAAATCCCCCACCCGCGGATCGGCCAGCAGCACGCCCGCAAAGGCCCGCGCCGCATCTTCCACAAAGATCGGATTGGCGGCGTTCAGCTCGGCAAAAGCCTGCTCATCCTCGCGCTTCACCATCACCTGCGTTTCGGTCGGCACCGCCAGCCGCGCCATATCGATCAGATCCTCGAACCAGAGCACCCGCCCCGGCTCGACCACCACCGAGATCCGCGCGACCGAGCGTTGCGAATGCGGCGTCGCCAGCTGGCCCCGCGTCATCCGCGCATGTTCCGACAGTTCCAGCGAACAGGGGCAGGTCGAGGAATAGACGTAATCCAGATGCACGATCTTCTTGCGCAGCCCGGCCTGTTCCACCAGTTCCAGCGCAATATCGTAATACTGCCAGCCCGACAGGCCCGAGCGCAGGCTCTCCACCTTCATCGGGAACGAGAACCGCATCTGGATGCGCGCGTCAAAGCTCTCCAGATCGGTTTTATAGTCATCCAGCGCCGCTTCCATCACCGCGAAGCTGAAGGTGCTTTCCGCATGGGCATAAAAGGAGCGCATGATGCGGCTCATGTTGATGCCCTTTTTCTCGGCCTCCAGGCTGACGGTGCCGGTGACGCTGGTCTCCAGCGTCAGATCGGCGGCGCCGCGCGACTGATAGCGGATCGGCAGGCGGAAATTGGAAATCCCCACATGCTGGATCTGGGTTTTCGCCCCGACGATCAGGCTGGCCGGGCCGTTCTGCAGATCGGGCAGCCCCGCCTTATAGGCCGCATCCGCCGCGAATTCCGCCGGATAGGCCCGTTTCAGATCGGGGTATGGCGTGGCGTCGCGCCCGGGCAGGAGACGGGCGATCGCCGGGTCCAGCGTGGCAATTTCCGTGGCCGTGGCCCCTGCGGCCCAAAGGCGCAGCAGGTCGAGCGCCGCAGCCGCTTCGGCGCGGTCCGGCGCATCCTCGATCTTGCCCTGAATGTTCATCAGCCCAGCCCCCTGTTGGCCCCCGGAAACGCCCCGGCCCGCACCTTAGATGGGGCGGCCCGTTGCTTTGTCCACTGTCTACGCAGGGGCCGCGTGATCAGATCATATCCAATGCGTGCGAAATATCGGCGACCAGATCCGACCCATCCTCGATGCCCAGCGAAATCCGCACCAGTCCCGGGGTGATGCCAATCACCGCACGCTCTTCTTCGGACAGGTTCTTATGCGTCGTGGTGGTCGGATGCGTGGCGATGGATTTCGCATCCCCGAGGTTGTTCGAGATTTTCACGATCTCCAGCGCATTGAGGAAACGGAACGCCGCCTCCTTGCCGCCCTTGAGGTCGAGACAGACCATCGTCCCGCCCGAGCCCATCTGCGCCATGGCAAGCGCATGCTGCGGATGGCTTGCCAGCCCCGGATAGATCGTGCGCGCGATCTGGGCATGCCCCTCCACCGCGCGCGCCACCGCTTCGGCATTCGCCGCCTGCGCCCGCACCCGCAGATCCAGCGTCTGCATGCCCGACAGCATGATCCAGGCGTGGAACGGGCTCATCGCGCCGCCGGTGTGCTTGAGATAGGTCTCGAGCGGACCGCGGATATAGTCCTTGGTGCCGCACACCACACCACCCAATGCCCGGCCACCGCCGTCGATATGCTTGGTGGTCGAATAAACGATGACATCCGCGCCCTGCGCCACGGCATTGGAATAGATCGGCGAGGAGAAGACATTGTCCACCACCACCACCGCGCCCTGCGCATGGGCAATCGCGGCGACGCCCGCGATGTCGATCACTTCCAGCCCGGGGTTCGACACGCTTTCAAAGAAGCAGATCTTGGTCTCGGGGCGCATCGCGGCCTGCCAGGCGTCCAGCTTGGTGCCGTCCACCAGCGTCACCTCAACCCCAAAGCCCTGCAACACCTTGAGGATATGCAGACACGAGCCGAACATCTGCCGCGCCGCGACGATATGGTCGCCCGCTTTGACGAGAGAGGTCAGCGCGCCGTTGATCGCGGCCATCCCCGAGGCGCAGGCAAAAGCGTCTTCGGTGCCCTCGATCGCGGCAATCCGGTCCTCGAACATCCGCGTGGTCGGGTTGCCGTAGCGGGCATAGATGAACTCATCATCCCCCGCCGAGAGAAAGCGCGCCTCTGCGGCCTCTGCGGTCGGATAGACAAAACCCTGTGTCAGAAAGATCGCCTCGGCCATCTCGCCATATTGGCTCCGGCGGATGCCTTCGTGGACGAGTTTCGTGCGGGTCTTCCAATCGGTCATGGTCCGGGCCTCATCATCTGCGGGCGTCACTGCCGCGCTTTGCCGCGATAGCGCGGGGCGGGCTGCCGGTCAACCAAAACGGCCCCCTGCGCGGGCCCGCCGGGGCGTTTGCCGCATGGCTGCCCTGCACAAAGCCGTGCATCGGAAACTTTCGGCCTGCCTTGCGGGTTACCTCCCTGAACCGGGGCGCCCGCGCCCGTCGAGATTTTCAAAGGTGCATCATGCCATTGATTGCCGTCACCGAAGACGATCCCCTGCCCGAAGCTCTCTTGGCCGAGGCCCGCGCCCTGCCCCCCGGCGCGCCGATCATCGTGATGCTGCACGGCTACCGCTTTTCGCCGCAGGACCCCGCCAATGATCCGCATGACCATATCCTCTCGCTCGATCCCGGCATCACCCAGCGCGGGGTGATCAGCTGGCCGCGCGCCCTGGGCTTTGGCACCGGCACCCGCGCCGAGGGCCTTGCGGTGGCGTTCGGCTGGGAGGCGATGGGCACGCTCTCTGACGCCTATGCCCATGCGCCGGAGGCCGCCGCCGCTCTGGCACGGATGATCCCGCTTCTGGTGCAGGCCGCCGGACGCCGGGTTGAGGTCATCTGTCATTCGATGGGCGCCCGGGTCGCGCTGCAGGCGCTGCCGCTCTTGCCCGCGGGCTGCGTCGGGCGCCTTGTCATGCTCTATGGCGCGGAGTTCACCGCGCCTGCGCTCGCCGCAATGGCCAGCCCGGCGGGCCGCGCGGCAGAGGTGATCAATGTCACCGCCCGCGCCAATGACCTCTTTGACTTCGGGCTGGAGATGCTCCTGGGCGCGCGCGGTGCCGCCTCCATCGGCATGGGGCTGGGCGGGGCCGCGCGCAACTGGCTCGATCTGCAAATCGACGATGACGAGAGCCTCGCCGCCCTCGGCACCCTCGGTTTTCAGATCGCGCCGGGGGAAGAGCGGATTTGCCACTGGTCCGCCTATATGCGCGAGGGGCTCTTTGACCTTTACGCCGCACTCCTGCGCGACCCCGCCCGCCTGCCCCTGCCCTGGCTGGCGCGGCAATTGCCGCAGCGTCAGGCCCCGCGCTGGTCGCGGCTTTTTGCGCGCCCGCCGCTGCGGCTGCCCTTGTCCGCGCGGCGCAACCTGTCATCCTGACGCCCCAAATCGCAAAAGGAATCCCCGATGCCAAACCCGATTGAGCTTTATTATTGGCCGACGCCCAACGGCTGGAAGGTCAGCATTGCCCTCGAGGAAATGGGCCTTCCCTATACGGTCAAGCTGGTGAACATCGGCAAGGGCGAGCAATTCGACCCGGCCTTTCTGAAATTCTCGCCCAACAACCGCATGCCCGCGATCATCGACCCCGAGGGGCCGGATGGCGCGCCGATCTCGGTCTTTGAATCCGGGGCGATCCTGCAATATCTCGCCCGCAAGAGCGGCCAGTTCTACGGCACATCCGAGCGCGACCGGGTGGCGGTGGAGGAATGGCTGATGTGGCAGATGGGCGGCGTTGGCCCGATGGCCGGTCAGGCGCACCATTTCCTGAAATACGCCCCCGCGATGGAGCCGCCGCAGGACCTTCCCTATGCCAAGGACCGCTACCGCAAGGAAGTGGCACGGCTTTATGGCGTGCTCGACCGCCGTCTGGCCGACAACGAATATGTGGCGGGGGATTTCCTCTCCATCGCCGATTTCGCCATCTGGCCCTGGGCCTACCGCTGGGAAGGGCAACAGCAAACGCTCGAGGACAAGCCGAACCTCGCCCGCTGGCTCGATCAGATTGGCGCGCGCCCGGGCGTGCAGCGCGGCAGCGCCGTCGCCGCCGAGAGCCGCAGTGACCTGACCACCGACAAGGCCGCGCAGGCGCTCTTGTTCAAACGCTGAAGCCGAAAGCAACGGGGGGCGGTTGCGGGATATGTCCGGCAACCGCCCCCTTTTCATATCCCGGAGCTTTCTTGGCCCTGTGCCTGGCCCGGTACCCGATGCTCAGGCCTCGGGCTCATCCCCGGCCTTTTCCTCTTCGGGCAGCGCATATTTCTCAAAGAGTTTTGCCTGCGAAAAGAAGAACACCATCATCAGCGCGGTCAGGCCGAAGGTCTTGAAATTGACCCATGTCTGATCCGACATCGTGCGCCAGATCACCTCATTCGCCACCGCGAGGGCGAAGAAAAACCCGATCAGCCGCCGGGTCAGGATCACCCAGCCCTCGGGGCGCATCGGCAGCACTTCCTCCATCACCAGCGCCAGCCAGATCTTGCCGCGGATCAGGCCAAGGCTGAGCACGCCCGCAAACAGCAGGTAGATCATCGTCGGCTTCATCTTGAAGAACCGCTCGTCATTCAGCCAGACCGAGAGGCCGCCGAACACCACCACCAGCACCAAAGTAGCCACCTGCATCGGCGCCAGCCGCCCGGTCAGCCGCCAGAGCACCAGCGTCGCCACCACCATCAACGGGATGAACCCCGCCGTGGCGAGGATAAAGCCGGAATATTCCGTGCCGCCGATGGTGTAATGCAGGTCTTTCATCCGCGAAAAGGCGATGAAAAAGGCCAGCACCGGCCCGAATTCCAGCCCCAGTTTCAGCCAGGGATTGATCTTGCGGCCCGCCATGACCTGCTCCTATCCTGCCAGTTTCACGATCACGGCACCCGCCGCGATCATCGTCATCAATGCCACCCGCCGCGGCCCGGTGCTTTCGCCCAGAACCAGCCAGCCGATGGCCGCCGCAAAGACCGTTGAGGTCTCGCGCAGTACCGCCGCTTCGCCGACATGCCCCACCCGGGTCGCCAGCATGATGGCCCCAAAGCTGACATAGGCGACCAGCGCCCCCAGAAACCCCTTTTTCAACAGCGGCACAAGGTCGCTGGACGGCAGCCGCGCCATCCGGCGGGCCACGACAAAGGGCATCACCATGCCATCCACCACGAAAAACCACGCAAGGAAGGTGAAGGGGTCGGCGGTGGCGCGGATGCCATAGGCATCATAGGTGGTGTAGATCGCCACGAAAGCCCCGGTCAGCACCGCCATGCCGAGGGCGGGCACCAGCGTGTCCCGCGCCACGGTCACATGGCGGTAGTTGTACAGGGCGAGGCCAAAGATGCCGCTGCACAGCACCGCCACCCCGGTCCATTGTCCGGCGGTGAAATGCTCGCCAAAAACCAGCCCCGAACCGATGACGGCAAAAAGCGGCCCGGTGCCGCGTACCACCGGATAGACCACCGTATAGGCACCGCGCGTATAGGCCGCAGCTTGCAGGAATTTATAGAGCGTGTGGATCACAAAGACCCCGGCAAAGATCGGCCACATATGCGGCTCGGGCCAGGGCACCACGAACAGCGCGAAGGGCAGCGCCATCAGGAAATAGAAGATGTCGATGGCCCCGCGCATCAGCCAGGGGTCGAACCGCCCCTTTTGCAGCGCACCGAAAAACGCATGTGCGAGCGCGGCCAGCAGCGCGAGCCCCACCGCAACCTGCCGCCCGGCATCCGTCCCCTCCAGCCCGATCAGCCAGTCGACGATCATCCCGGCGACCCTTCTGCGCGGGTCAGGCGCATCGTCACAGCGGCTCCGACATCATCAGGGCGGCGCGGGTGGCGGTGATCCGCGCGATCCGCTCGGTCACATCATGGCGCGCGCCGTGCAATCCCACCACCCATTCGCCCCCCTCGGGGTCCTGGGCGTAATCCTCAAGCAACACGTCGATCATCGCATCTTCCAGCATCATCCCGCGATGCGCCCGCGCAACCGCGACGTCACAGACGCGCGGCAGGCTGTCGCCGCTCCAGCACAAACCGCCATAGCCCACCAGCTCCTCGCCATGCCAGGCGGCATAGAGCGCGCGCAGACCGCACATCTCGGGGCCCGGGCAGGCGGCATCCTCGGGGGCAAGGCGGTCATGCTCCAACAGCTCGCTCAACGCCACGGCGCCGGGCTGACGGTCCACGCAGGCCGCGATTTCGATCATGGAAGGGAGTGTCATGCGCAGCGCCTCAGACAGTTTCGGTGTCGCCAACCAGCGCGCGGGCGAATTCCGCCGGATCGAACGGGGCCAGATCGTCGATCTGCTCGCCCAGACCGATGGCATGGATCGGCAGGCCAAAGCGGTCGGCCAGCGCCACCAGCACGCCGCCACGCGCGGTGCCGTCGAGCTTGGTCATCACCAGCCCCGAGACATCGGCCAGTTTGCGGAAGGTTTCCACCTGATTGAGCGCGTTCTGCCCGGTGGTCGCATCCAGCACGAGAAGGGTGTTGTGCGGCGCGGAAGGGTCTTTCTTGCGGATCACCCGCACGATCTTGGCCAGCTCCTCCATCAGATCCGCGCGGTTCTGCAACCGCCCCGCCGTGTCGATCAGCAAAAGATCGGCGCCCTCCGCTTCGGCGCGGGTCATCGCGTCAAAGGCAAGGCTGGCAGGGTCCGAGCCTTCGGGGGCGGTCATCACCGGTACCCCGGCGCGCTGGCCCCAGACCTGCAATTGCTCGACCGCCGCCGCGCGGAACGTGTCGCCCGCCGCGATCACCACCGATTTCCCGGCGGCGCGGAACTGCGAGGCCAGCTTGCCGATGGTCGTGGTCTTGCCCGAGCCATTGACGCCCACCACCAGCACCACCTGCGGCTTTTTCGGATAGATCGGCAGCGGGCGCGCCACCGGCTCCATGATCCGGGTGATCTCGGCGGCCATCAGCCCCTTGATCTCGGCCACGGACAGCCTGCGCCCCATGCGGCCCTCGGCCAGATTGGCGGCAACGCGCAGCGCGGTCTCCACCCCCATGTCGGATTGGATCAACAGCTCTTCCAGCCGCTCGAGCATCGCATCGTCGAGCACGCGGCGCGGCGCCTCAGCCTGCGGCGCGGCCTCGCGGCCCAGAAGGCGGCCCAAAAGCCCCGGCCGCGCGGCATCAGCCGCAGGCTCCGCGACCGGCGCCGGTGTCGCCAGCGACACGGCAGCGGTCCCGGGCCGTGCGGAAGGCGCCTCCTGCGGCGTCTCCGCTTCCGAGACGATGGCGGTCAGCCCCTCGTCCAGACGGCTGGAAGAGCGGGTCAAACGCGACTTGAGCTTGTTGAAAAATGACATATCCGGCCTTTTCACTGCACCCGATCCACCTAGTCAATTTGCGCCGATGATGAAAGGATAAACCCGAATTTTCACGCGACTTTGCCGCGCGCCGCGCTTTGGCCGCATTTTATCGCAACTCTGATCCGGGCCACGGATGTGGCCGCCCCTGCTGCCCGAAAACCCCGCGAGAGGGATTGCCCGATGATTTCCCTGCCGTTTCCGCGCCTTGCCAGCCTGCGCGGCCTGCTCCGGCGCCCCGCGCCGATCCGGCTCTTTGCGGGGGTGACGCTGGCCCCGATTCCCCTCTTGCTGGCAGCCGGGTTCTGGGGCGGCGGCTTTGCGCTGGCGGCTTTTCTCTACATCGCGGTGTTTCTGGCGCTTTTTGACCATCTGGCGGGCGCCGCCCTGCCCGACGCGCCGGAGGGGGCCGAGTTTCCCGCCGCCGACCGGCTGTCGGTCACACTGGCGCTCGTGCATTTCCCGCTGTTGGTGCTGGGTGTGGCGGCGCTTTCGGGCGCGACGGGCCTTGGCTGGGGCAGCCGTGTGCTGATTTTCCTCAGCTATGGCCTCTTCTTCGGTCAGGTCTCGAATTCCAACGCGCATGAGCTGATCCACCGCAGCAGCCGGGGCCTGCAACGGCTGGGTGCCGCGGTCTATACCTCGCTGCTCTTTGGCCATCACAGCTCGGCGCACCGGCTGGTGCATCACCGCTTTGTCGCCACCGATGACGATCCGAATTCCGCCGCCCTGGGCGAGAGTTTCTATGCCTTTGCGCCCCGCGCCTGGCGCGGCAGTTTCACCGCGGGCTATGAGATGGAGGCCGCGCTGCGCCGCCGGATCACCCCGCATGAGGGCCGCTTTGGCCGCCGGATGCGCGGGCATCTGCGCCGGGTGAACCCCTATCTCTTCTATGTCACCGGCGCGGTGGCGGTGCTGGCGGCGGCCACGCTCGGCTTTGGCGCGGGCGGCCTCGTGGCGCTCATCGCGCTGGCGGGCTATGCGCAGATGCAGCTGCTCTTGTCGGATTATGTGCAGCATTACGGGTTGCGCCGCCGCGATCTGGGGATGGGCCAGCATGAACCCGTCGGCCCCGCGCACAGCTGGGACGCGCCGCAACCCGCCAGCAGCCTGTGGATGCTGAACGCCCCCCGGCATGGCGATCACCACGCGCATCCCGCCCGCCCCTATCCGGCGCTGCGTCTGCGGGCAGAGGCCGGCCCCTGCCCCACCCTGCCCTATTCCTTGCCGGTCATGGCGACGCTGGCGCTGTTCCCCCGGCTGTTCCGCCGGGTCATGGCCCCGCGTCTGGCCGCGCTGCGCCCCACAGGAAGGTGAGCGCTGCGCATGAGACCCCGCCTGCCGCCGCCCTTCCGGGGCCCTCTCGGGACCGGAGCCCGCAAATCTCCGCCGATCAAAGCCCCGCCCGCGGCAGACACGCGCAGATGTGAGTGCAATTGTAACGGATGCCCTTTTCTCTCAGCGCGGCTTCTGGCAGGGTCGCGCAGCGCCCGCTTAACCGAGGACTAACCATGCGTCTTTCCGTCATCCTGCCGCTTTGCCTTGGTGCGACACTGGCGATTTCCGCCGCTGCCGCTTCCGCTGACAAAACGCTGAACGAGCAGGAATTCGACGCCCGCACCCTGGGGCGGACGATCACCTATTCCGCCGATGGCGACGTGTACGGCATGGAGCAATATCTGCCCGGGCACAAAGTCCTGTGGTCCTTTGCCGACGGCGATTGCCAGCCGGGCACCTGGTTCGAGAATGCGGGCCAGATCTGTTTCGACTACGGTCCCGACATGGCGCTGCAATGCTGGAAATTCCTCGACACCGCCGAAGGGTTGCGCGCGCAATATCAGGGCGATGAGCAGAACCAGCCGCTCGCCACGCTGACCGAAAGCACCGAGCCGTTGCAGTGCAATGGCCCGGATGTGGGCGTGTGAGCGGCAGGCCAGCCGCCCGCGTCCTGCCGCAACGCTGATCTGAGCTGAAACCGCAAAGATCCGGGGGCGCCTGCCGCCCCGCAGTGCTTCAGTACGCCGACCGCTTCAGAACAAAGACCCCTGTTCCCCCGGGCTGACGGGCGGTATCGGCTTGGGTTTGGCCACCGGTTTCGCGGCTTTCGGAGCTTGCGGGGCGGGGGCAGCCTGCGGTGCGGGCGGCACCGGCGCGCCGCCGCTCTGCGGCACCACCGCCACCCGGCCATCGTGGAACTCAATCTCCAGCGAGGGGGCCACTGCCGCCACCTCTGCCCCGGTCACCAGCCCCTGCGCGCCCCGCACCACGGCAAAGCCACGCGAGAGGGTCTCGCGGTAGCCCAAGGTCAGCCGCATCCGCTCAAGCCGTTGCAGACGTTCAGACAATTGATCCAGCCGCGCGCGGGGGGCGGCTGCAAGACGCTCCGCCATCGTGGTCAGCGCGGTGCGATCCTTGAGGTTTTGCCGCCCGGCTTCCGCCCGCAACCGCAAAAGCGCCTGCCCCATGCGGCCATGCCGCTCGGTCAGCCGCCGACGCTCTTCCGCCAGAAACCGCCGCAAGAGATCGGGCCGCACCAGCGCCGCCACCGGCGCGAATTGCGCGCGTTTGCGGTGGGTGAGGCCACGCAGTGCCGGGTCGAGCCGCTCGGCAAACAGATCGAAGCGTTGCCGCGCCGGATCGGTCAGCGCCTGCGGCCGCCCCAACCCGCGCGCGAGATCGGCGAGCCGTTGCCGCCGCTGATCACCCCGCGCCTGCACCGCGCGGCTGATCCGTGCGCCGCCCTCGGCCAAACGTGCCAGCAATTCCATCCGCACAGGCACCGCCATTTCCGCCGCCGCCGTCGGGGTGGGCGCGCGCAGGTCAGAGGCGAAATCGATCAGCGTCGTGTCCGTTTCATGCCCCACGGCGGAAATCAGCGGAATCCGGCTCTCTGCCGCCGCCCGCACCACGATCTCTTCGTTGAACCCCCAAAGGTCTTCGAGACTGCCGCCGCCGCGCGCGACGATCAACAGATCGGGGCGCGGGATGCGTCCGCCGGCCGGCAGCGCGTTAAAGCCGCGAATGGCCGCCGCCACCTCGGGCGCGCAGGCCTGGCCCTGCACCGCGACCGGCCAGATCAGCACGTGCCGGGGAAAACGGTCGCGCAAGCGGTGCAGAATATCGCGGATCACCGCGCCGCTGGGCGAGGTGATCACCCCGATCACCCCCGGCAGATAGGGGATCGGCTGCTTGCGCCCCGCCTCAAACAGCCCCTCGGCCATCAGCATCTGCCGCCGCTTTTCCAGCATCGCCATCAACGCGCCCGCCCCGGCGGGTTCGACATTATCGACGATCAGCTGATATTTTGACTGCCCGGGAAAGGTGGTCAGCTTGCCGGTGGCAATAACCTCCATCCCCTCCTCGGGGCGCTGGGTCATTTTCGCCACCTGCCCCTTCCACGAAACGGCGGCGATGACCGAACGGTCATCCTTGAGGTCGAAATAGAGATGCCCCGAGCCGGGACGCGAGACGCGCCCCACCTCGCCGCGCACCCGCACGCGGGAAAACTCGCCCTCGATCACCCGCTTCACCGCGCCGGAGATTTCGGAAACCGTCAGCTCGGGCGTGTTGCCGCCGGGGGCCGGGGTGTCGTCTTCGAACATATCCATGCGGGCGGCGCCTTATGTGTGCTTGTCTCGATCCTCCCCAGACCTTAGAACGCGGGCGAGCGAAGGCCAAGAGAGGGCGCGATGAACATTCTGGTACTCGGCAGCGGCGGGCGCGAACATGCGCTGGCCTGGGCGATCAAGCAAAACCCGAAATGCGACCGTCTGATCGTGGCCCCCGGCAATGCCGGAATCGCGGCGCTGGCCGAATGCGCCGATATCGACATCTTCTCCGGCAGCGAAGTGGTCAGCTTCTGCGAGGAAAATGCCATTGATTTCGTGGTGGTCGGCCCCGAGGCACCTTTGGCCGTCGGCATTGCCGATGATCTGCGCGCGGCGGGCATCCTGACCTTTGGCCCTTCGGCCGCCGCCGCCCGGCTGGAGGCCTCGAAAGCCTTCACCAAAGAGATTTGCGACGCCTGCAACGCCCCCACCGCAGGCTATGCGCGCTTTACCGAAGCCGCCCCGGCCAAGGCCTATATTGAGGCCAACGGCGCGCCGATCGTGATCAAGGCCGATGGTCTGGCCGCAGGCAAAGGCGTGATCGTGGCGATGACGCTGGAAGAGGCGCTCTCGGGCATCGACGATATGTTCGGCGGTGAATTCGGCGACGCCGGTGCGGAGGTGGTGATCGAGGAGTTCATGGAGGGCGAAGAGGCCAGCTTCTTCATCCTCTCCGACGGGGTGAACATCCTGCCCGTCGGCACGGCGCAGGACCACAAACGGGTGGGAGACGGCGACACCGGCCCGAACACCGGCGGCATGGGCGCCTATTCCCCCGCCCCGGTGCTGACCGATGCCATCGCGCAGGCGGCGCTGGATGAGATCGTGCTGCCGACGGTGCGCGAAATGGCACGGCGCGGCACCCCGTTTCAGGGCGTGCTCTATGCCGGGCTGATGATCAAGGACGGCAAAGCGCGGCTGGTGGAATATAACGTCCGCTTTGGCGACCCGGAATGTCAGGCGCTGATGATGCGGATGGGCGCGCAGGCGCTCGACGTGCTCTTGGCCTGCGCACGGGGAGAATTGGACAAGGCGCAGGTGAACTGGGCCGATGACCATGCCCTTTCGGTGGTGATGGCGGCCAATGGCTATCCCGGCGCCTATGCCAAGGGCAGCGAGATCAAAGGACTGGCTGCCCTGCCCGAGGACAGCATGAACATGGTGTTCCACGCGGGCACCAAAGCGGCAGAGGGCAGGATTCTCTCGAATGGCGGCAGGGTGCTGAACATCACCGCCCGTGGCGCCACGATCGAGGAAGCCCGCGCCCGCGCCTATGCCATGGTCGATCAGATCGACTGGCCCGAGGGTTTTTGCCGCCGCGACATCGGCTGGCGCGCGCTCTAAGTGACATTCGCAAGACTGCGCCCGGGATTTGGCGCAGTTTTCGGTTCCCCCGCCCCCCGCATCCCGCTATAGCAGGCGCGGTTTTCAGACCTGAGGAGATGAATATGGCCAATGTCGTCGTCGTCGGCGCCCAATGGGGTGACGAGGGGAAAGGCAAGATCGTTGACTGGCTTTCGGAACGCGCCGATGTGATCGCGCGGTTTCAGGGCGGTCATAACGCGGGCCATACGTTGGTCATCGGCAATCAGGTCTTCAAGCTCTCGCTCCTGCCCTCGGGCATCGTGCGCAAGGGCAAGCTGGCCGTCATCGGCAATGGCGTCGTGCTCGACCCCTGGGCGCTGTTCTCGGAAATCGACAAGCTGACGGCGCAGGGCGTGGAAATTTCCACCGAGAACCTGATGATCGCGGAAAACACCCCGCTGATCCTGCCGCTGCATCAGGATCTGGACAAGCTGCGCGAAGAAGCCGCGGGCAAAGCCAAGATCGGCACCACCGGCCGCGGCATCGGGCCTGCCTATGAAGACAAAGTCGGCCGCCGCACCATCCGCGTCGCCGATCTGGCCGATCCGGAAACCCTCTCGGCCCGCATCGACCGTCTGCTCGCGCATCACGACCCGCTCCGCGTCGGCCTTGGCGCCACGCCGATTGACCGCGCCGAGCTGGAGGCGAAACTCGCCGAAATCGCGCCGAAACTCTTGCCCTATGCCGCCCCGGTCTGGAAAGTGCTGGGTGAGATGCGCCGCGCGGGCAAACGCATCCTGTTCGAGGGCGCGCAGGGCTCGCTCCTCGACATCGATTTCGGCACCTATCCCTACGTGACCTCCTCGACCACGATGTCGGGCATGGCCGCCACCGGCACCGGCATGGGCCCCTCGTCCATCGGTTTCGTGCTGGGGATCGTGAAGGCCTATACCACCCGCGTCGGCGAAGGCCCCTTCCCGACCGAGCTGGAGGATGCGGACGGCCAGCGTCTGGGCGAGCGCGGCCATGAATTTGGCACCGTCACCGGGCGCAAGCGCCGCTGCGGCTGGTTCGATGCGGTGCTGGTGCGCCAGACCTGCCAGATCTCGGGCGTCAACGGCATCGCGCTGACCAAGCTCGACGTGCTCGACGGTTTCAAGACGCTGAAAATCTGCGTGGGCTATGAGATCGACGGCGTGAAATACGACTATCTGCCGACCGCCGCCGCGCTGCAGGCGAAAGTCACCCCGATCTATGAAGAGATGGACGGCTGGCAGGAAAGCACGCAAGGCGCGCGCAGCTGGGCCGATCTGCCCGCCGCCGCGATCAAATATGTGCGCCGCATCGAAGAGCTGATCCAATGCCCGGTCGCCATGCTCTCGACCAGCCCGGAGCGCGACGATACCATCCTCGTCACCGATCCTTTCGCGGATTGACCGCGTCACATGACGGATACCGGGGGGCGGCGACGCCCCCCTTTTCATATGGCACCCCAGATTGCCTTAGCCACCGGAGGAAGCCTGATGGCCCTGAAATACCGCACCCGCCGCCGCCTGGCGCTTCTTGTTCTGGTGGTCGGCCTGCCCGCCTATATCGTGGTGGCGGTGACGCTGATGAACTGGCTGGACGGTCGCTTTGGCCGGATGCCGATCTGGGCCGAGGTCGCGGTCTATCTGGCACTGGGCGTGATCTGGGCTTTGCCGCTGAAATCGGTGTTTCTGGGCGTTGGCCAGCCTGATCCGGACGCCAAACGCGACTGATCGCGGGCTGTGGTTTGCCCCACGGCGCGCCGCCGAAGGCACATTGACGAAAGACGTTCTGGCCAAAAGCAAAGGGGCTGTCCGCGGACAGCCCCTTTGCTGATCGTCTGGCAGGACGATCCCATTCCATCCGCGAGCAGCAAGACGGAATGCGTAACACCGTTGGGCCTCAGGCCCGTTTGGACGCCCCGAAATAGCGCGACTGCTGCGTGATCTCGAACTGGCCGCGCCGGACCTTGGCGATCTTGCCCTGACGCAGCAGCATCCCGAACGAGCGCAGGCTGTCCTCGCGCGAGTAGCTCTCATCCTCGCTCACCGCATCGAGTTTGCGGATGATCTGCGGGCGCGAGAAATGCGGGCGCCCTTCAACCGCCGCCGTATAGGCCGCGGCGGCTTCCAGCAGATCCGGGAGCGCCTCCGCCCCCAGCCGGCCGGCAAATTCGGCAAAGCTTTTGGCCTCGGCGGGCGACAAGGGCACGTCATCCTCATCCGTATCCTCAAAGGTCACCGGCAGATCTGCCCCGGAAATCCGGCGCGGCCGGACCACGGGCGCATCGCGCGGCACCGAGGTCGGCTCTTGATCCACGCGCTGCTCGGAGACCAGCACCAGCGGCGTCGGGCGAGCGGGCTCGGGGGCGGCCGGACGGCGGCTCGGCCCCTCGGACAGGGAAGAGCTGACCGGACGCCGCGGCCGCACGGCCTGGGTCAGGTCTTCACGGTAGGGGTCAATGGCGCGCTCTTGCGATTCCTCGGCCGTCTCTTGCCGGCCAAAACGCAGCTTGCGGTCCGCAACCGTCGCCGCCACCGCAGCCTTCAGATGCGCAATCGCCGAGAGGCGGCGGCGGTTCTCCGGCACCTCCAGCTTGGTGTTGGTCTCCTTGATCAGCCGCGAGAGATCGGATTCCGCAGGCTCCGCCCGCGAGGAGGCCGCATGGCGCTCGAGCGG
This sequence comes from Phaeovulum sp. W22_SRMD_FR3, assembly GCF_052113705.1. Taxonomy (NCBI): domain Bacteria; kingdom Pseudomonadati; phylum Pseudomonadota; class Alphaproteobacteria; order Rhodobacterales; family Paracoccaceae; genus Phaeovulum; species Phaeovulum sp. W22_SRMD_FR3. The sequence continues at coordinate 19,160 of NZ_JBGQOG010000026.1, forward strand.
ACGGCTGGGCACGGCGGGCACGGCCGAGGCAGGGGCCACACGGGCCGCTTCCGGCAGGACGATCGGCTCAGGCGCCGCCGCCGCAACCGGCGGCGTGTCACCTGCATCAGCCCCGGCGGCCGCATCCGACATTGCCGCGTCCAACGGCGCCTCCGGCGAGAGCGCCGAGTCGCCCGCCTCATCTTCATCCTGCAAAGCCGCCAGTTCGCGCAGCAGTTCCGCTTCGTCTTCGGCGGACAGACCGCTGTCGCTCAGGTCCAGCACCGGCTCGACGATGGCGCGCAGATCCGGCTCAGACGCCGCGGCGACGGGGGCATTCGGCGTTTCCGGCGCGGCATCGGCTGCTGCGGCTTCGTCTTGCGCCAGCGGGGCGGCCGGAGCCGCCAGATCCTGCGCCAGGGCGGCCAGATCCGCATCGGGACTGCGCCGGACCTTGATGACCCGTGCCCGGCGCGGCACCGGCGCCACTGCGGTCTGGGCCGTCGCCACCGCCGTCTCCGGGGCGGCCTCGGTCACGGCCTCAGCCTGCGGTTCCGCCACCGGCGCATCCCCGGCGGGGGCCGGTTCGGCCTCTGCCACCGCAGCTTCCGCGTCCGGTGCGCCCGCTTCGTCTTCGTCTTCGGCGTCAGCCTCGGCCTCGGCGCGTGCCACAGCGTCCTCTGCCTGTGCCGGGTCTTCGGCAAGGTCAGAGTCTTCGGCAAGGTCAGCATCGGCACCCGCGGCAAGATCCAGCCCCGAAAGGGCCGCCAGAATGGCCGCATCATCAACCAACGAGGCATCCTGCGCCGCAGGTGCTTCCACAAGCGCCTCGGACACCTTGTGCTCCGCGTCGCGCGGCATCTCATCATTCGGCGACGTCGCCGCCCCGACCCCACCGCTCAGACGCGCCAGAATCGCTTCGGCCTCAACCGTATCGACAGATTCGGAGATCTCCGCCTCTTGCGGGGACGCGGCGCCCTCGGTCGCCACCGGCATTTCCCAAGGCTCGGGCGCCAGGGCCTCCGCCTCGTCGTCATAGGCCTCCGGCCCTTCCGGCATCACCGCCGGGGCGTCATTCTCTGCCGCTTCCGGGGTCGGCAAGTCTTGGGAAGACTCCGCCACGGCAGGCAGATCCGCCTCAAGCGCATAGCCGAAATCCGCCTCGGCGGTCTCGGCGGCGCCCGGCGCCGCCGGTGCCGCGGCCATCGCGGGTGCCAGTTCCACCGCGGCCAGCGCGGCGGCGACATCGCCTTCGGCAGGCTCCGCGCCGGTGTCAGCCAGAGCTGCGGCGCGGGCGTCGGCCACGGCGGCGCGGATGCGCTGCAGCTTGGCCGCGACGCTGTTATCGAGATTTTGCGGCGCGATCACATCGCTCTCAGCCGCCTCCCCTTCGAGGGAATCATCCCCCTCAAGCGCCGCCACCGGGGCGACAACCGAGGCTGCGGGCGCGGTCTCGACCGCCGCCGCCGGGGTTTCGGAAACCGGCACCGTGGCGGATCCGGCTGCAGCGGCAGGCGCCGAGTCGACAGGCGCGACGCCGGTGGGAACAGCTTCGGCGGGGCTTTCTTTGGCGGGGGCTTCCTCGGCAGGCAGATGCTCGCTGGAGGCAGCTTCGACGGGCGCAGCTTGCAAGGGGGCCGCCGCCGCCACGGGGGCCACGTCAACAGCCGCCGGAGCCTGCGGTGCGGCATGCAACACCAGCGGTGCCAGCGTCGGCGCAGGCGCCGCCTGCGGTTCAGTCATCGCACCACCGACCGGCGCCGAACCCTCGGGCGCGGCATCAGCCTGCGGGCGCGCGGCCTGAGGCGCCGGGGCGCCCTGGGTGCCCTGCACGTCATGCGCCCGCAGAATCACGCCATTCGCCTGAATCTTGGTCTCGACCCGGCGCTGAATCTCGCGCTCGGCAATGCGGTGCAGCATTTCCGCGTCCGGGGTCGGCGGTTCCGCCCCGAAGTAACGGTCATCCGCCGCCAGATCCCGGAAGTATTCGGCAATCGCCTTCATCGTCGAGAACGGCTCGTCAAACCCTTCCAACGTGCAGGAAAATGTCCCGTAGGATACTGTAAGGATCTTACTCGCACCGACCATTGGTTTGCTCGCTTTTCTGCCGTTACCCGTGTCTAGCACCATCAAAGTAAACTGGTTCTTTCCAATGAACGAAAAATGTCAAAATAAAGGTATCTTGACGCAAGCAATTGCAGTGTCTTGCCTTATTCGCCATGAGTATCAGCATGTCAGAACCGCTTCTTCACTTCCAGCACGGCGTAATTCTCATGGGTGGGGGAGAGGTTACGGCCTTTGGCGTTAACCAAGCGGGCAGATTCGCGATCAAACTGATCGCGGCCGATGGCGGCGCGGATGTGGCGCTGGCTCTGGGGCAGATGCCCGATGCGGTGATCGGCGATTTCGACTCGGTCTCGGACGCCGCCCGGCAGGCGATTCCCGCCGCCCGGCAGTTTCCCATCGCCGAACAAGACAGCACCGATTTCGAGAAATGCCTGATTCATACGCAGGCGCCGTTTTATCTGGCGCTGGGGTTCACCGGCAAACGGCTGGACCACACGCTGGCAGCAATGACGGTTCTGGCGCGTCATCCGCAGCAGCCTGTCATTCTGATCGGCAGCGAGGATCTGACCTTTCTGGCCCCGGCCGAGGTGCACCTGCCGCTGGCGCCGGGGTGCCGCGTCTCGCTCTATCCGATGGGGCCGGTCACCGGACGCTCCACCGGGCTGCGCTGGCCGATCGACGGGCTGGCGCTCAGCCCCGCGGGCCGCGTCAGCACCTCCAATGAGGCGACCGGACCGGTGTCGCTGTGGCTCGACGGGCCCTGTCTGGTCATGCTGCCCTGCGATGCCTTGGGGCTGGTGCTTGAGGCGATGGGCCTCGCCACCTAGGCGCGGTCAGGGCGCGGGCCGCCCGCGCTCACCCGCTCGCGGTGGATCACATAGAGGCCGGAGGCGACGATGACGGCGATACCGCTCCAGGTCAGCCCGCCGGGGAAATCCCCGAAGAAGACAAAGCCGAACAGGGTGGCGGTGACAATCTCGAGGTAATGCAGCGGGGCCAGTGTCGCCGATGGGGTGAAGGCCAGCGCATAGGTCATCGCCATATGGCTGATGGTGGCGGCCAACCCGACGCAGAACACCCACAGCCAGAAGATCCCCGAGGGCCAGGCAAAGGCAATCTCGCGCGCACCGGCCGCTGTGCCGACCAGCAGGATGGGCAGGCAGATCACCGCCGCCACCACCGCCGTCTGCATCTGCATCACCACCGGATGCGAGATGCGCGACAGCGAGCGCGTGATCAGCATGTAAAGCGCGAAAAACAGCGCCGTGCCGAGCGGAAACAGCGCGGTGGCGCCAAAGGCCGCGAAAGAGGGCTGGATGACCGCCAGCGCCCCGGCAAATCCCACAACCGCCGCTCCAAGACGCCGCGGCCCGACCTGCTCGCCCAGGGCCAGCTTGCCGATGAGCAGAATGATGAACGGCTCGACAAAGGCGATGGCGAGCGCATCGGCAATCGGCATCACCTGCACGGCCGCCACAAAGCAATAGGTGGCGAGGATCGAGACCACCGCCCGCGCCAGTGTCAGCCAGATCACCCGGGGCGTCACGGACATCGGCAGCCGCATGATCAGCACCACCGGCAGCATCAACAGCCCCTGCACCACAAAGCGCGCCAGCGTGACCGTGCCCACCGGCACCGCCTGCGAGGCCAGTTTCGAGGAGACGTCGATCAGCGGCGCCACCAGACAGAAAAAGATCATCAGCGAGACGCCCAGCATCACCCGATCCGCCCCCATCAGGGCGGTGGATACAGGCGGCGGCACGATGGCGGCGGGTGTGTTTTGAGCGCTCATCCGCAAGTGGTAGCGAGCGCCCCGCCGGACGTCCATCCTCATTTCCGCCCCCTGAAGTCTGTCCGCGTCATTCTTGCCGTGCAGCCGATGCTCGGCCCGCATTTGCGGGCATGATCTCCGGCGCATCCCGGGCGGGCACCCTGCCCCGCCACGCAGCACGCCCCCCGGGGGATAGCCCCGCCCGGCCCTGCACTTGCCGCACACCGGCAGAACCCCAAGACGGCCAGAACAGACGCCATCACGTCGCTTTCCGGCCTTGCCCCCCGCGCGCAATCGGGCAGTCTGGGGCAAAGCTCAGAAAGGCCCCGGATGTTCCTCAGCGTTTTCGACATGTTCAAGGTGGGCGTCGGCCCTTCTTCCTCGCATACGATGGGGCCGATGGTCGCCGGGTCGCGCTTTCTGGACATGCTGCGCGGGCTGCCCTTCGCGGTGCATGGGCTGCGCGCCAGCCTGCACGGCTCGCTCGCCTTCACCGGCAAGGGCCATGCGACCGACCGCGCGACGATCCTCGGCCTCGCCGGGTTCCTGCCCGAGACCTATGACGCCACCGCCGCCGAGGCCGCCCTCGCTGCCAACCGCGAGACCCTGACCCTGGCCCCGCCGGGCCTGCCCGCGCTGGTCTTTGATCCGGCCAAGGATCTGATCTTCGATTTCGGCCCCGCATTGCCGGGCCATGCGAATGGCATGGTGTTGATGGCCACCGATGCCCAGGGCGATGTGATCGCGCAAGAGACCTATTATTCCATCGGCGGCGGCTTTGTGCTGACTGCCGATGAGGCGGCGGGCGTCACCGACAAGTCACTGCGCACCCCCTCCTCCGTCCCCTTCCCGTTCCAGACCGCCGCCGAGATGCTGCAGATGGCCGCCGGTTCCGGAAAGAGCATCGCCGAGATGAAACGCGCCAATGAGCGGCGCTTTCGCACGGATGCCGAGATCGACGCCGGGTTGAAGCGGATCTGGTCGGTGATGAACGACTGTATTGAGCGCGGCATGGCGACCGAGGGCATCCTGCCCGGCGGGCTGAAGGTCAAGCGCCGCGCCAAGGGCATCCGTGACGCGCTGATCGCCGAGCGCGGCATGAACCTGACCGCGCCGCATGTGATCAACGACTGGATGTCGACCTATGCGATGGCGGTGAATGAGGAAAATGCCGCCGGGGGGCAGGTGGTGACCGCACCGACCAATGGCGCGGCAGGCGTGGTGCCCGCGGTGATCCGCTACTGGCTCGACCATGTGCCGGGGGCCTCTGCCGCGCGGGTGGGCGAGTTCCTGCTGACCGCCGCCGCCGTGGGCGGGCTGGTGAAGCACAATGCCTCGATCTCGGGCGCCGAATGCGGCTGTCAGGCCGAGGTCGGTTCGGCGGCAGCGATGGCGGCGGCGGGGCTGGCGGCGGTTTTGGGCGGCACGGTCACCCAGATCGAGAATGCCGCCGAGATCGCGCTGGAGCATCACCTCGGGATGACCTGCGATCCGGTCAAGGGTCTGGTGCAGGTGCCCTGCATCGAGCGCAACGGCCTTGGCGCGATCAAGGCGGTTTCGGCGGCCAGCCTCGCGCTGCGCGGGGACGGCACGCATCTGGTACCGTTGGATGCGGCGATCGAGACCATGCGCCAGACCGGCCGCGACATGCATGAGAAATACAAGGAAACCTCGCTGGGCGGGCTGGCGGTCAACGTCCCGAATTGCTGAGAACGGGGGCGGGCGCGGCCAGAGGTCGCTGCCGCCCAATTCCCCGCTGCGCGATACTTGAACTTCGCCGCGCCGCCCGCTAGAGATTTGCCTGCAGGAAGTGTGGCCGAGTGGTTTAAGGCTCTAGTCTTGAAAACTAGCGTAGGGGGAACTCTACCGTGGGTTCGAATCCCACCGCTTCCGCCAATCATCCTTGAAATTGTTCATGAATTTGTCGGCGGCAGGCTCACCCCCCGACGTATCAGCCTAAGTTTTTGCGCTTGGTTGCGACAGACGCTTCGGTCTCGTCTTTCATCACAATTTACAACCCCTGCGCGCGCGTAGGCTGTTGTCTGCCAGAGCCGCCTGCACATCCCCCATGTCACACCCCGCGCCGCGGGCCCGCTCTGCGGCATCATCGCGGCGACAGAGCAATTTCCGCGCGCCGGTTGGGCGGTGGCTGCCGCTGTGCCGTCAATGCCCGCGGGTAGTCGACGGATGACAGCTGCGCGGCCAGCAAGGCGGAAAACCGGGGGCGTGAATGCCGGGCCGGAAAGCCGAGGTGGAAAGACCACTTTTGCTGGCAGGAACTTGCCCGTATCGGACAACAATGCCGCCCCCCGGGCAACGCCACGCGCCACAGTCAGGACCGGGCAACATTCTTGGTGGTTTCGTGAAACTTGTTCTCGCGCGTGTCGCCCATCAGATGACGGCTTTCCAGAAAGCCGCGCTGCTGACGGTAAAAATCCGACAGGAAATCCCAATGATCCGCCACGAGCACCGGCCCCTCATAGCCGGTTTTGCGCTGGATCGTGCGTGCAATCGCGTCAATCCGGGCCTGCGCCTGCGGCGTCTGGGGCCGGTCGCGCAGGATCGCTTCCAGCGCCTGCAACTCAAAGCGCCCATAAATCCCCAATTGCTGCGGACTGAAGCGAAAACCTGCCTTGGCGCTGACAGCCTGCGAGGCAAGATCCGGCAACAACAGCGTCGCCGGCTGCTCGACGACCAGGGTTCCGGCCAGAATATCGCCCAAACGCTGGTTGCGCCGGTTGAACAGCGGCACGCTGAGCACCGCGATCATCCAGCCAAACAGCGCCCAACGCTCGGGGCCGGCCAAAGCGCTGTCGCCCAGCAACATCGCGATGGGCAAAAACACCTCGATCTCTTTCATCAGATTGCGGGCGGTGATCTGATAGGGGCTCAGGCGGGTACCATCGGCGCTGATCACCCGGATCCTGGTCAGTTTTTTGCCCAGGGTACGGCCGTTCCAGACCAGCTCGGCAAAAATGTAATAGGGGGTGCGCAGCAGGAAAACGAGCAGGAAGAACAGCGTTGCGATGAAGGACAAGTCCAGCACCTGCAGCCAGACCAGCATCAGCAGCAGCAGGCCGCCATAGGTGAGCAAAACATCCAGAAACTGCGCGCCAAAGCGGCTGCCCCGGGTGGCGAGCATGAACTGGATCGGCACCCCTTCCGGCGGGTGAATGATCAGCCGCTTGTCCTTCATCCGCGGCCCCCTGACGGCGCGCGTCCGCCGCAAAGAACCCACAAAAGCCACAGCCCCCCGACGCCCCAGCCAATCGCCAGACGCCATTGCGTCGTCTGCACGATCTGGCGCAGGAATCCCTCGATCCCGGCCGCGACGATCAGCATCAGACCGGCGAGGATCATCAGCGTCACCGCATCCGGCCCGACCCGGCGCAGCGCCGCGCGCCGCGTCTCATGGCCCGGTTGCAGCACTGCCAGCCCCAGCTGCGCGCCCCCCGCGCAGGCAATCGAAATCGCCGAAATCTCGGTCACCCCATGCACAGAGAGCCAGCCAAAGGCCTCATATCCCAGCCCCGCCGAGGCAAAGAGCGCGTAAAACGCCCCCAGCACCAGCCCGTTGTAAAAGGTCAGCACAAAACTGGGCAGCGCGGCAAAGATCCCCAGAGCAAAGGTGAAAATCGCAATCTGCGTGTTGTGCGAAAACAGGAAAGCGGCAAATACACCCATGGTGTCGCCGTCGCGCCCGCCCCCGTCAAACAACGTGTCCCGCAGATATGACACAGAGGCACCCGGCGCGCGCCCGTCCGACAAGCCACTGGGAACAAAGCTGAAAAACCAGCTCTGATCCTGTTGAAACAGCACATAGCCCACCAGCACCCCCAGCGCCATTGCCAGAAACCCCAAGAGCAGCGGCGGCCAGGCCCGCCGCACCGTCTGTGGCACCCGTTGCGTCAGGAACCGGCCCAGCACGCCGCGGATGCTTTCTTGCGGCGCATAGACCACCAGATAGGCGCGCGCGCAGAGCGCCTCGAGATAGCGCTCCAGCGCCTGATCCATCGAAATCGCCCGCGCAAGGCTGAGCGCGTTCATCGCCTGCCGGTAGAGGCTGGCCAGATCGCGCGCCGCCTCATATCCCAGCGCCGCGACGCCTGCCTTTTCGGCGCGCGTCACCAGCGCCTCCAGCTGGCGCCAGCTGGCCTCCCGCTCGGCCCGAAAGCGCGAGGAGCGGATCAGATCGGTGCGGTCCTGCGGGGCGGTGCTCATATCAGCTCCCGGGCTTTGATGTCGATATAGCGCGAGATCAGCGCCGCCGTCAGCCGCTCGGGCGTGGTGTCGAGGCACAGCACCCCCAACCGGTTGAGCCGGTCGAGCACCGATTGCCGCTCCTGCGTGACCTGCCGGGCCGCAACCGCCAGCGCCACCGCGTCGAGATCGCCCTGCTCGGGCCGCATCAGCGCCGATATCTCCGGGTCGCGCAGCGCGACATAGAGCACCAGATGCTGACGCCGGATCACCGCGAGGTTCTCGACCAGCAGATCCACCGTGACGCTGTCCGAGAAATCCGAAAACACCACCACCAACGAGCGGCGCGACACCATGCTGTTCAGATGGGTCAGGCCCAGCGTATGGTTGCTCTGCGCCTCTTCGGGGAACAGGTCAGCGGTTTCCGCCCGGATCAGACCGAAGGCTGCCCGCCCCGGACGCGGCGGCAGGAATTTTCCCGGGCGGCTGCCAAAACTGTAAAAGCCCACGGTATCGCCGCCCAGCCCCCCGGCCCAGGCCAGCCCCAGGGCGGCATTCAACGCCAGATCAAAACGGCTGAGGGACCCGATCCGCTCGCCCATCAGATGGCCGCTGTCGAGGCAAAGGATGATCTGATGGTTGCGTTCGGCCCGGGTTTCGCGCGCCACCAGCCGGTGCATCCGCGCCGAGCGTTTCCAGTCGATCATCCGCGGATCCATATCGGGCTGAAAGTCCCGAAACTGATGAAACTCCGACCCCTGCCCGCGCAGCCGCATGGTTTTCAGCCCGTCGGTCAGCGGCAACATCTGCATCTGGATGTCGCCGTTCAGCACCGGCGCAATGTCGGGATGAATGCTGATCGTCAGATCCAGCGGCCAGGAGGGCAGGATCTCGAACAGCCCAAAGCGCGAGGGGAAACACAGCCAGAGCCGGTCCAGCCGCCCCTGCCCGCGCGCACGCAGCCGGATCGGCAGTTGAAGTGCGTGGCTCTGCGCCCCCGGCTCCGGCGTCAACGAGACCTCAGCCGCTTCCGGCGCCAGATGCGCATCATGCCCCAACCGCAGCGCGATCCGCGCGGGCAAGGCGCCCGACAACGTGGCAATGGTCAGTGCCAGCGGCACCTCCGACCCGACAAACCCGGCACCCGGCGCATCGGCCGTCAGCCGGTAGCGGCGCGGGCCGGGCGATGCCAGCAGATCGGCCAGCGCCACCAGCGCCAGCCCGCCCCAGAGCACCAGCGCATAGGTCGCGCCCGCGGGCGTGATCAGCCCGATCAACAGGCTCAGCGCAGCGATGCCAAGGCAGAGCGCGATCAGAGAACGGGCCGGACGCATCTCAGCGCGGCGCGTCGGCGCGTTGCAGGATCATCGCCAGCACATCATCGGGGTGCCGCCCGTCGATCTCGGCCGAGGGGCCCAGAACCAGACGGTGCCGCAGCGCGGGGATGAACAGGCTTTGCACATCGTCGGGCAGCGCATAATCGCGCCCCTCCAGCGCCGCTTTCGCGCGCACCGCGCGGGCCAGCGCATCGGCGGCACGGGTCGAAGCGCCGTGCAGGATGTCGCCATCATGGCGCGTCGCGCGGACCAGATCGACGATATAGGTCAGGATCGTCGGATCGAGGCGGATCGAATCCACCAAGGCATGCCCCGCATGCAGCGCCTCACGCGAGAGGATCTTGCGCAGGTTGACGCGCCCGCTGTCGGCCGCGAGCGGCAGCCCGGCATTCTGGGTCAGAATGTCGATTTCGGCCTGACGATCCGGAAAATCCACCAAAAGCTTGAACAGGAACCGGTCCAGCTGCGCCTCGGGCAGCGGATAGGTGCCGTGCTGCTCAATCGGGTTCTGCGTCGCCAGCACGAAGAAATCACCCCCCAGCGCATAGGAGGTGCCGTCAATCGTCACCTCACGCTCGTTCATCGCCTGCAAGAGCGAGGATTGCGTCTTGGGCGGCGCGCGGTTGATTTCATCGGCCAGCAGGATGTCGGTGAAAACCGGCCCCTGCGTCAGGCGAAAGCTGTTGGTTTCAAAGTTGAAGAGGTTCACCCCCAGCACATCCCCCGGCATCAGGTCGGGGGTGAACTGGATGCGCCCGAAGGTCAGATCAATCACCTGCGCGAGGCTGCGCGCCAGCAGGGTTTTCGCCGTGCCCGGCGGGCCTTCCAGCAGGCAATGGCCGCGCGCAAAGACCCCGATCAGCAGCATGTCGATCAGCGGCGCCTGCCCTTGGACGACAGAGCCGATTTCGTGGCGGATGTCAGCGGCGAGCGTTTGAAATTCAGGCAGATCCATGATGGTCTAGGACTTTCTTGCGAAGGGATTGGTATTGATCGAGCGCGCGCATCAGCGCTGCCGGCCCGAGTGCGGCATCGCCGGTCAGTCGGCGGCTGGTTTCCGCGAAGTCGCGCGCGAGGGCCGGGTCGCGCCGGGTCAGCAGCGCCAGCACCCGCTCGGTGCTGCCCGCGCTCGCCTCGCGCCCGAAGAAGGTTTGCGCCAGATCCTGCAGATCGGCCTGCACGAAATCGGCGGCCAACCGGGCATCGGCCCCCGACAGCCGCAAAAGGCGCGCTTTCGCCCCCAGCGACAGCCGTTTCGAGCGGTCCCGGGTGATGCCGGTGTCCCCCGAACTCGGCCCGGAACTCGGCCCGGCCCCCACCCCGGCAACGGGGCCAAAGCGGCGCTGGCCCCGCCAGAACACCACCCCGAGAACGATCAGCAGCGCCGCCCAGAACAGGCCAAAGGGATAGGTCAGAAAGCGCGCGAATTCGGCACTGCCGCGGGTGTAATCCTGCCGCTCATCATCGCGGTCAACGGCGGTCAAAAGATCGGGGCTGAAATCGACATAAACGGTTTGCGGCCGGTCCGCCGGGATCAGCTCTGCCACCAGTCTTGGCGCGAAAGCCGCATTTTCGGCCACCGCCAACCCGTGATTGTTCAGCAGATCGGGGTCAGAAAGGAGCAAAACCGGCCCCTCGCCCCCCGTCATCTGGCACGAAACCACCAGCGCGCCAGCCGTCATCCCGATGATTTCTGTGCAGGAATTCGGCAATGTCGCGCGCTCAAAGGTTTGGGCGTGAAACAGGGCCATCTCTTGCCCCTCCGGCATCGTGGCGGGCAAAAATGCCGCGCCCGCCTGCTGAACCTCGACGCGGGAAACGCCAATCTGCCGCAAGACCCGCCGCAGTGACGACCGCGCGAGCAAGGATTGGCGATGCGCTACCCCCAGCTCAACCATCGCGCCACTCCATTTGGGCAGCATGATCAGCGTGGGAATTTCCGACAGCTTGGTCGCCAGCGTCTCTTCGTCAATATCGCGCAGGCTGGTGGCAGCGATCCGGTCGGCACGGTCGCGCGGCGTGTCAGAGGTGCGGTGCAGATCGAGGTCATAGAGCGGCAGGATCCGCAGCCCCAGATCCTCCACCAAAGGCGACTGATAGGGATGCGACGCCCGCGCCGCGATGCCCGCCGCTTTCAGCGTGCCGGTCAATGCGCCAAAGCCGATGGGCGAGGCGTCCAGCTGCCGGTCGCGCGCACCCTGCGCCGCAAAGGCCAGCAAGAGCCCAAGCCCCGCCACGCCCAGAATGCCAAGGCCAATCAGCAGCCCCGATGCGCCACCCGACCGCTCAGCCATGCGCGCCCTCTCCGCCCGGGGCCTGCCCCAAAAGCAACGCGCGGGCCGCCTGCAAAGCCGCCTCAAAGCTGCTGGCGCCGACCGGGCGGCCGCCATAATGCGCCAGCTCCGCCGTGGTCAGGATCGTGCCCAGCCCCTGCCGATGCGCGTACCGGCCGGGCAGGCGCGCGAAAGCGCTCCGCTCGGTATCCGAGCGGGCAAAGCGGGTTTGTGTCGCGGCCCCGGCGCTCAGCAGGCAATGGCGCAACAAAAGCACGAGCGCCGCCCCCCGATCCGGCATCGACGCAATCTCGGCGAGAAGCTGCGCCGGATGGCGCACCGCCTCCGCCGCCGAAATCTGCCAGCCGTCCGGTGCAGTGGCGCCTTTGGCTTTCGCCTCCCGCGGTGCGCGGGCCAGCAACGCGCCACCGCCGCCGAATTTCGCCCAGGCCACCAGCGCCGCGACAATCAAGAATAGCGCCAGCGCCACGCCAAGCCCCCTGCCCGAGCCGGAAAAATCGGGCGCTACGAAATCGGCGCTTTGATCTTCCTTGCCGGAAACAAGCTTCCCCTCCAGCCGTGTGACGTAGCTGACATCGGTCCGCACCCCGAGTGCAGCGGCCCGCGCCCGGTAGGCCGTGGCATCCGGGGACACGGGCGTGACCCCGGGCGGGTTCACCACCTCAAGGATACGGTAACTGTCGTTCTCGGCCGCCTGCGCCACCGCCGCGAGGGGCGCAAGGCAGGTCAGGGACAGGATCAGTGAAACCCGTGCGGGCCAAGCGCCAGACCCTGCCATGTCACCGACCATCAGGCGAAAACGGCGGCGTCACTCAACGGATTGAGCGGATCGGGGCCAAAGCGGTTCGCCCCCTCTGTGCCCTTGAGGAGCAGCACAACCAGCGTCGCGATGCCGATTACAATGCCGATGACCGGGATGTTCGAACCGATGTAAAAGCCCAGAACCCACCAGCCCGACAGGTTTTTGTCGTGGAACCGCCGCACCGTCACCGCGATGGCGGGCAGTTGCAGCGCCACAAACACGACAGCGCCGATGATGATCAAAAGCCAGCCCACAATGCCAACGCCATTGCCGAAACTGTTGCTGGCCACACCGAAGAACAGGCCGCCCAGCGCCGCGCCCGCGACCAGCATCACCAGCCACATGAACAGCGTGAACCACCAGAATTCAGACCGCGCGGCGCGCCCGGAAAAACGGAACTATTTTTCACGCAAACAGCTGCGCACGGCTTCTGAAAATCCCATCACCAACTCCAAAATCAAAACGTCTTATGGCGCCAGACTTAACGAAATCGTGATCATTGGCAAGCGCCCGCAAATGCCGGAAGCGCCCCCCCGCCGACGGGCGCAGACTGACGGGCACGCATCCACCCGCACGCAACAACGGGCACGCAACGACGGACACGCAACGACGGGCACGCGCCCGCCGGCAGATGCCGCCGGATCGGACGGGCCATGCCTGACCGCCGAACAGGGCGCACCGTCACCCCCCGAACCTCCGTCCCTCCCACGGCCCCGCGCCACGACCGCACAGGAGCAACCGCGCATGAGCAACGCTGACGGCGCAAGCACCGCCGTGCCCCCCTCAGAGCAGACCGCGGGCCTCGACATGGCTGCCGCTCAGATCCTTGCGCACATAAAACCCGTTGGGGATGGCGTCCTGCACGAGGGGCACATGCGAAATCAGGCCCACAGCCCGGTTCTGGCTGACCAAAGTTCCCAGCACCTGCAAGACCTGCTCCAGCGTGCCCGAGCCGTTTTCGGTGTCCAGACTGCCGAAACCTTCGTCAATAAAGATCGTATCAAGCCGCACCTTGCCGCTGGCGCTTTCCACGATATCGGCCAGCCCCAACGCCAGCGCCAAAGCGGCGATGAAGGTCTCGCCGCCCGACAGGGTCGCGGTCGGGCGCGCCTTGCCGGTAAAGATGTCAAAGACCTGTATCCCCAGACCACGCCGCCCGCGCCCGGCGCCCTCCATCTCGCGCTCAAGACGGTAGCGGTTGGAGGTCATCGGCCCCAGCCGCTGATTGGCGGCACCCAGCACCTGATCGAACATCGCCCCGATGGCAAAGGTCTCCAGATCAAGGTTCAGCGCATTCTTGGCGTCAAACAGCGCCGCCAGCTCCCGAAGCGGGCCCGTTGCCGCCTCTGCCGCCTCCAGTCGCGCGAAGGTGGCGGTCAGCTCGTCCTGCAGCGCCGCCAGCTGCGCCCGCCGTGCCCCGGTCGCGGCCGCCGTGGCGTTCGCCTCGGTCAGCGCCACCTCGGCCGCGGCCAGATCCGCCGCCGCGGCGTCAAGATCGGGGCGCTCCAGCCCCTGAATGGCCGCCGCCAGGGACGCCGCCGCCTCTTCGGCATTGCGCAGGCGGCGGTCGTGCTCGGCCAATGTTGCGCGGTCGGCATCAATGCTGGCAATCGCGGGTTTGAGCGCCGCAAACGCCGCCGCGGTCAGCCCCGCCGCAGACAGCCGCGCCGCCAGATCACGCGCCGCATCCGCGTGGCGTTCGTGGCAAAGCGCCGCGTAACGCTCCGCCGCCTCAAGATCCTTGCGCGCCGACAGGTCCGCCTCGCGGGTGGCTTGCGCCGCCGTTTCCGCCGCCTGCTGCGCCGCGACACGCGCCCGCAAGGCGCCCTGCTCGCGCGCAAGGGTCTGCGCGAGGGCCGCCGGATCGCGCAGCGCCTCGGGCACCACCGAAAGCATCTCGGCCAACCGTGCCTGCGCCGTTGCCGCCCCGGTCTCCGCCTCGGCGCGCGCGTCACGCCGCTGATCGCGGGTGGTCTCGGCGGTGGCCATCTCCTGATCCAGCCGATCAAGTTGCGCCTCAGCCTCCCCAAGATCACCCGGCGCGGGCAAAGCCGACAGCGCCTTGCGGGTTTCCGCCTCGGCCGCGCGCAAGCTGGCGGCGCTGTCCGCCGGGCGGGTCAAAGCGGCCAGGCTCTGCGCGCGCACGGCAAGCGCGCCCTGCGCCACGCCCAGCGCGCCTTCGCTGCGGCGCGCTTGCGCATCCGCCTGCTCCCAAAGCGATGTGGCGCGGCGGGCGGCCTCGTCCAGACCCGCCCCTTCCAGACCCGCCTCTGCCGCGCCGCCTTGCGCGGGGGCGGGATGCGTCTCGGCACCACAGACCGGACAGGGCGCGCCGGGGCGCAACTGCGCCGCCAGCTGCGCCGCCTGCGCCTGCGCCAGATGCGCGGTGGCGGCCTCCACCGCCGCGCGGGCTTCTGACAGCCGCTGGCGGTCCGCCGCACAGAGGCCCTCTTGCCGCGCCACGTCCTGCGCCGCTTGCACCCGGGCAGCCTCCGCCGTCTCGAAAACCTCGGCGGCGGCCCGTGCCGCCTCGCGTTGCGCCAGCACGACGGTCAGGTTTTGACGGGCCTCGGCGGTTTGGCGGGCAGCTTTCAGCACCTCTGCCTGCCGCTTGCGCGCCTCGGCGAGCGAGGCAAGAGCCGCCACCGCCCCCGAATGCGCCGCTTGCGCCGCTTTTGCCTGTTGATCGGCCCGCAGGGTGGCATCGCGCATCCCGGCCGCCTGCACCAGAACCTCCTGATGCCGCGCCAGCGTCTCCACCTGGCGGCGCAGCATGTCTGTCTCATCCGCCCGGGCCTGCTCGGCCGCCAGTGCCCCGGCAGCCGTTGCCGCCGCCGCCCCGGCCGCGGCCGCCAGCTCCTCCTTCGCCTGCACCTCCCCGGCGGCCGCCGTCGCTTCGGCCGCGGCCTTCAGCACCAGCGCCTCCACATCCAGAAGCCCGCGCGCACCTTCCGCATCGCGCAACCGCGCCGCCAGCTGCGCCATGTCGGGCACCTGCGCCCGCACCGCCGCCCGGGCCTCCTGCGCAGAGATCGCCGCCTGAAACTGCATCTCGACCGCCTGCGCCGCCTGCAGCGCCTGCTGGGCGCCCGCGACCAGAGCCCGGCTGCGCGCGGCCGCCTCCTGCTCAAGCACCTGCGCGGCGGTCACCGTCACAATACCGGCGGTCAGGGCCTCGGCGCTCTCGAACCCCTCAGCCGAGAGACGGCGCACCGAAAGCGCCCGCTCTTCACGGATCTCGCGCTCCGCCGCCTCGGCCTCGGCCCGGGTCCGCGCCACCAGGCGCCGGTAGAGCGAGACATCGAAAAGTTCGCGCAGGATCTCGACCCGCTCCTTGGTCTTGGCGGCGAGGAAGGTCTCAAACCGGCCCTGCGGCAAGAGCACGATCTGGCGGAACTGCGCCGGGCCATAGCCCAGCAGATCAACCACCGCCGCGGCCACCACGCCCACCTTTTTCTCGGCCAGGATCTTGCCGCGATGCCCGGCGGTGATCTCCCCCAGCGCCATCCCGGTCGCGTCGAACAAGAACGCCTCATGCGGCTCGCGCGTCTCGCCCTGCCCGCGCTGCTTGGGGCGGCGCTGCTCGGGCCGGCGCAGGATCACATAGCGGTTGGCGCCGATGTCAAAGACCAGCTCCACCTCGGTCAGCAGATCCGCGCCCGCATGGTCCGAGCGCAGGGAGCTGGCCTCCTGCTCGGATTTTGCCGCCTCGCCAAAGAGCGCAAAGGTCATCGCGCTGAAGATGGTGGATTTGCCCGAACCGGTCTGGCCGTAAATGCCAAACAGCCCCGCCGCCACTGCCGCGCGAAAATCGATCACCTCGCGGCCCGCATAGGGGCCAAAGGCCTGCAGCGTCAGCCGGACCGGCCTCATGCCGCCTCTCCCGCATCATCGCGATCGAGCGCATGCAGGCTGCGCGCCACCACGGCCAGTTCCTCCGGGCGCATCCGCTCGCCGCGCACGCCTTCGAGGAAATCGCCCACCACCGTCAAGGGATCGGTCACCTGCCGCCCCCGCGTCAGCGCCGATTTCACCTCCGGCGCGGCGGCGTCGCGCGCATAGGTCAGGTCGCAAGCATTGGGGAACACCTCGCGCAGGCGCTTCATCGCGTCAATCACCGGCACCGGATCGGTCAGGATCGCCTTGATCAGATCTTGGGACGGCGGCGCGAGCAGCAATTCGGCATGCGTCCCCCGCAGCACCCGAACCCGGCGCAGAGGCACAAACGGCAGCACCTCGATCTGCACACCGCCTTCGGCGTCCATCTCGACCAGATTCATGGATTTGGCGGCCTCCGCCTCGTCAAAGCCAAAGGCCAGCGGTGCGCCGGAATAGCAGACATGCGGAAAGCTGATCGCCTGCGGGCGGTGCAAATGCCCCAGCGCGACATATTGCGCCCCGGCAAAGATCTCGGGGCGAACCGTTTCGATCCCGCCGACCCGCGCCAGCGGGCGCTCGGCATCGCTGTTCTCGGCACCCGCCACAAAGGCATGGGCCACGATCACCCAGCGCACGTCCGGGGGCAGATGGCGGCGGGCTGCCGCAACCTGCGCGGCCAGCACATCTTCGGGGTTCTGGATGCTTTCATCGTCAAAACACGCGCGCGCGGCATATTCATAGCCAAAGGGCAGCGCAGAGAACGCCACCGGCCCTGCCGCATCCGAGAGGATCAGCGGCGGCTCTTCGGCGCAAAGCGCCCCCCGGATCAGCGCGCGCCGCCGGTCGGTCAGGATCGACATGGATTCGATCCGGTCGCCGGAATCGTGATTGCCCGCGATCATCACCACCGCCGCCGAGCTCTCCTGCGCGATGCGTGTCAAAAAGCCGTTGAACTGCCGCACCGCGGTGGAAGGCGGCGCGGCGCGGTCGAAAATATCCCCCGCGATCACCAGCACATCCACCCGATGCGCGACAACCGCCTGCACGATCTGCGCCAGAATGGCCTCTTGATCCGCCTCGAGCGCGATTCCGTTGAACTGGCGGCCCAGATGCAGGTCGGCGGTGTGAAGAATGCGCATGAAGGACCCAACATCTGTTTGAAAGCGACATGATTTTTAGAGGGACTGCGCCCCGGGAAGTCAAGGCAACTCCCGCCCCGCCGCCGGGCGTGCCGGCGCGACGGGCGCCCGGCCACCGCGCGGCACCGCCCGATCACGGATTTCTGACAGGCCCGGGGCGGCTGAAAACCGCATCAGCGCTGCTTGCGCACTTTTCTTGCAACGCCCAAGCGGATAAGGTTCCCGCGCATCGGATGGCGACGGGCAGGCAGCTGGCTGACCGATGCGACAATGAAACGGCCCGGCAAGGGCGGATCCGGCAGCGAGCGGCCACGGCCGCCAAGGGGGCAGAATGGCAAGACGGGTGTTGCAGCCGAAGGTCGTGGGCATCGCGGGGCTGATGGTGATCGGGATGACCCTGGCCGGATGCGACAGCGCCCCGGGCTTTCTCGGGGGCAAAGGCGGGTCGGGCGCATCCGACACCGCCCCGCGCAGCGCCAGCTCCACCCGCCTGGTCGAGCGCGATGTCGAAGCGCCGGAAATCTTCTCGGTCGATGATCAGGGCCTCTGGGATGGCCGCCCCTCGCTCGGCGGGGTCTGGGTGGCGCATCCGACGGTGAAAGACCCCGAACGGGTGATCATCCGCAACACCGCCAACGGGAAATTCGTCATCGGCGCGCTGTTCCGCCGCGAGTTGGACAATCCCGGCCCGAAATTCCAGGTCTCCTCGGATGCGGCGGCCGCCTTGGGCATGTTGGCCGGGCAGCCGGCCAAACTCTCGGTCGTGGCGCTGACGCGCGAAGAGGCCGCAGGGGCGGAGGCCGTCGAGGCCCCCGACGCCGCATCGGATGTGGTCGCCGCGCCCGGCGGCGCCCTGGCCAGCGAGAGCATCGAGGCGCGGCCGATCGACCAGATCACCAGCGCCGCCGCCGGGGCGATCGCGCAGGCCGAAACCAAGCCTGCCGCGCAACCCGCCGCTGCCGCGCCGAAAGCGGCCGCCAGCCCGGCGGCATCTCCCGCGCCCGCCAAACCCGCATCCACCCCGGCCGCGAGCGGCAAGATGCTGATCCAGATTGGCATTTTCAGCACCGAAGCCAATGCGAAACGCGCCGCCAGCCAAATGAGCGCGGCCGGTGTCACCGCCACGGTGAAAACCGAATCCAGCCAAGGCAAAACCTTCTGGCGCGTCGTGGCCGGCCCTGCCGCCGATGTCACCGCGCGCGAGGCCATGCTGACCAAAATCAAAGGGCTCGGATATTCCGATGCCTATGCCGTGACGCGCTGATCTGGCGCGTCTGCCTGACCCGGCCCCCTCTCCCAGCGGGAAGGCGGCCGGGGCCCATCTCAAGCCCCACAGCTTCGGGGCGAACTGAACCGGACCGATCCGATGACCCGCATGACCCACAGCACCCAGCCGACCCCGCTCACCCGCGCCCGCAAGGCCCGCCGTGCCGGCTCCGCCCTCCGGCATGCGCTGATGCTCTGCCTGGCCCTCGCCCTGCCCGCGCCGCTTCTGGCGCAAGAGCCGCATTTCGAAACCAATGCGACGGCGGCCTGGGTCTATGACATCTCGACCGGCACCGTTCTGCTGTCGAAAAACGCCGACACGCCGCTGCCCCCCGCCTCCATGTCCAAGCTGATGACGCTGAACATGCTGTTCGAGGCGCTGAAGGACGGGCGCGTCACGATGGACACCCAGTTTTCGGTCTCGAGCCGCGCCAAGGCGATGGGCGGCTCGACCATGTTCCTCAATGAGATGGACCGCCCGCGGGTCGAGGATCTGATCCACGGCATCATCATCAACTCGGGCAATGACGCCTGTGTGGTGGTGGCCGAAGGGCTGGCGGGCTCGGAAGAAGCATTCGCCAAACTGATGACCGAGCGGGCCAAGGCGCTCGGCATGGAAAATTCGCATTTCGCCAATGCGTCAGGCTGGCCGGATCCGGGCCAGCGGATGTCGATGCATGATCTGGGCATTCTGGCCACGCGCCTCATCACGCAGTTCCCGGAATATTACCCGTTCTTCAGCATGTTGCAGTTCAACTACGAAGACCGCGCCCCGGCCAACAGCCACAACCGCAACCCGCTGCTAAAACTCGGCGAAGGCGGCGACTGGACGGCGGACGGGCTGAAAACCGGCCATACCGAAGAAGCGGGCTATGGCCTCGTCGGCTCGGCGCAACAGGGCGACCGCCGCGTGGTTTTCGTGATCACCGGGCTGGAGAGCGACACCGCGCGCGCCAAGGAAGGCGAAGCGGTGGCCAACTGGGCCTTTCGGCAGTTTGTGAAAAAGACGGTGGCGACCAAGGGCCAGCATCTGGCCGAAGCGCCGGTCTGGCTGGGGGCTGCGCCGAGCGTCGGGCTGGTGCCGGGCGGCGATGTCTCGCTTCTCCTGCCCGCGCTGGCGGCGGATGGCGTCAGCGCCAAGGCCGAGTTCTCCGGCCCGGTCGAGGCCCCGATCACCGCCGGGCAAAAGCTGGGCGAGCTGGTGATCGACGTGCCGGGCATGGCGCAGCACCGGGTGGATCTGGTGGCGGAAAGCGATGTGGCCCCGGGCGGCTTCAGCGTCCGGCTGAAAACCGCCGTGGGGCGGCTGATGAGCCGGGCGATGGACGCTTCGGGCAGCTGAATGTTCATCACCTTTGAAGGCATCGACGGATCCGGCAAATCCACGCAGGCGCGGCTGTTGGCCGAGGCCCTGCATGCGGAGGGCCATGTGGTCCGCGCCACGCGCGAGCCCGGCGGCTCGCCCGGCGCTGAGGAGATCCGCCGGCTGGTGCTGGAGGGGGACCCCGACCGCTGGTCAGCCGAGAGCGAGCTCCTTCTGTTCACCGCCGCCCGGCGCGACCATCTGGAGCGCACGATCAACCCGGCGCTGGCGGCGGGTGAGGTGGTGATTTGCGACCGCTTTGCCGACAGCACGCGGATGTATCAGGGCCTCTCGCGCGGCGATCTGCGCGCCACGGTGGATGCCCTGCATCAGATGATGATCGGCCGCGAGCCGGACCTGACGTTTCTGATCGATATTGACCCCGCCGTCGGCCTTGGCCGCGCCTTGGGCCGCAAGGGGCATGAGGAACGGTTTGAGGATTTCGGCCTGCCGATGCAGGAGAAAATGCGGGCGGGCTTTCTGGCGCTGGCAAAGGAATTCGCCCCGCGTTTCCGGGTGATTGACGGCGACCGCGCGCCCGAAGCCGTTGCCGCCGATGTCACCGCCATCGCCCGCGCCGCGCTGGAGGCCCGCGGATGAGCGGTGACGAGGGCCATCCCGAACCCGACCGCGTCGAAGGGGCACCGCATCCGCGCGACACCGCCCGCCTGCTGGGCCAGTCGCGCGCGGAAGCGGCCTTTCTCGAGGCCTATGCCACCGGGCGGCTGCACCACGGCTGGCTGATCACCGGGCCGCGCGGCGTCGGCAAAGCCACGCTCGCCTGGCGGATCGCACGCTTTCTGATCGCCACACCCGAGGCCGAGGAAGATGGCCTTTTTGGCGCGCCGCCCCCCCCTGCCAGTCTGGACATCGACCCGCAGCACCCGGTGGCCCGGCGGATGGCGGCGCTGGCCGAGCCGCGTTTGCAGCTGACCCGCCGCCCCTATGACGAAAAAGCCAACCGCCTGAAACAGGACATCACGGTTGAGGAAATCCGCAAGCTGAAGAGCTTTTTCCAGCTTTCCTCTGCCGATGGCGGCCGCCGGGTGGCGATTGTCGATTGCGCCGATGAGATGAACACCTCGGCCGCCAATGCGCTGTTGAAACTATTGGAAGAGCCGCCCGCCGGTTGCACCATCCTGCTCATCGCGCATCAGCCCGCGCGGCTTTTGCCCACCATCCGCTCGCGCTGCCGCGAGTTGCGGCTGACCACGCTCGATGCCGCCGATATGGCCGAGGCTTTGGTCGCGGCGGGCGCGCATCCCGAAGATCCGGTGGCGCTCGCGGCGCTTTCGGGCGGCTCGGTCGGCGAGGCGATCCGGCTGGTGAACCTCGATGGGCTGAAAAGCTATGGCCGTCTGGTGGATCTCTTCTCCACCCTGCCCCGGCTTGACCGCCCCCGCGCATTGGCACTGGCCGAAGCCTCGACCGGGCGCGGCAATGAGGCGAAGTTTGACCTGATGCTGGGGCTGATGGACCTGTTCCTGTCGCGCCTGGCGCGCACGGGTGTGATGGGCCCGCCGCAGCCCGAGGCGGCGCCCGGTGAAGCGGCGCTGATGGCGCGGCTTTGCCCGGATATGGGGCGGGCGCGCAAATGGGCGGCATTGCACCAGTCGCTGGGCGCGCGCGCGCGGCATGGACAGGCGGTCAACCTTGACCCTGCCGCGCTGGTCATGGATATGGTTCTGGAGATTTCCGCAGTGGCAGAGGGTGCCGCCGCCTGAGCGCGTCTGACCGGGCCCGCCCCGGCCCCCGCATTCTGACCCAATACTTTGAGGACGGCAGATGAGCCCGAAGCCCGACGATATGCCCCAAACCACTGGTCCTGCGACCGAAGCCCTGCCCGAAATCGTCGACAGCCATTGCCACCTCGATTTCCCGGATTTTGACGGCGAACTGCCCGAGATCATCGCCCGCGCCCGTGCGGCGGGGGTCACGCGCATGGTCACCATCTGCACCAAACTGCACACCGAGGCCAATGTCCGCGCGATTGCCGAGGCATATGAGGGCGTGTTTTACGCCGCCGGTACGCATCCGATGCGGGCGGGCGAGGAAAAGATGACGAGCGTCGAGGAGTTGGTCGCCCTCGCCCGGCATCCGAAATTCGTGGGTCTGGGTGAGACCGGCCTGGATTACCACTATTCCGCCGACAGCGCCGAGGCGCAGAAAACCTCGCTCCGCATCCATATCGAGGCGGCGCGGCAGACCCGCCTGCCCCTGATCATCCATTCGCGCGATGCCGATGCCGATATGGCGCAGATCCTGACCGAGGAATTCCACGCAGGCGCCTTCACTTGCGTCATGCATTGCTTCACCTCCTCGCCGGAACTGGCGAAAGCCGCGCTCGATCTCGGCTTTTACCTGTCGATGTCGGGCATCACTGCATTCCCGAAAAGCCAGGAGATCCGCGATATTTTCGCGGCCGCCCCGCTCGACCGGATTCTGGTCGAGACCGACGCCCCCTATCTCGCGCCGCCGCCGCATCGGGGCCGCCGCAATGAACCCGCCTATACCGCCCACACCGCCCGGCGCGGGGCCGAGGTGTTCGGCCTCAGCTACCCCGATTTCGCGGCGCAAACCTCGGCCAATTTCGACCGGCTGTTCTGGAAGGCCGCCCGGACGCCACAGGTGCCTGCATGAACCGTCTGCGTTTTACCATCCTTGGCTGTGGCTCCTCGGGCGGGGTGCCGCGGCTCGGCGGCGATTGGGGGGAATGCGATCCGACCAACCCCAAGAACCGCCGCCTGCGCTGCTCGATGCTGGTCGAACGGCTGGGGCCGGAGGGCACCACACGCGTGCTGATCGACACCTCGCCCGACATGCGCGCCCAGCTCCTCGCGGCGGGTGTCGGAACGCTGGATGCGGTGGTCTATACCCATCCGCATGCCGACCATGTGCATGGGTTGGATGACCTGCGCCAGATCACCTTCAACATGCGCCGCCGCCTGCCCGTCTGGGCCGACCAGCCGACGCAAGCGGCGCTGATCGACCGCTTCGCCTATGTTTTCGTGCAGCCCGAGGACAGCAATTACCCCCCGATCTGCGATCTGCACACGATCCGGGGGCCGTTCAGCATCGCCGGCGCCGGGGGCGAGATCGCCTTTACGCCGTTCGAGGTGGAGCATGGCAATATCCCGGCTTTGGGCTTCCGCATCGGCGGCCTCGCCTATCTGCCCGATGTCTCGGCCATCCCCGAGCCGGTCTGGGCGGCACATTTGCAGGGCCTCGACTGCTGGATCCTCGACGCGTTGCGCCGCACACCGCATCCGACGCATGCGCATCTGGCGCTGGCGCTGGAATGGATCGAGCGGGCGCAACCCGCCAGTGCCGTGCTGACCAACATGCATCTCGACCTCGACCATGACACGCTGGCCGCCGAGACCCCTGACCATATTCGCCCGGCCTATGACGGCCTGGTGCTGGAGTTCCCCGTCTGATGCAGAACCTTCTCGACGTCATCCTGCCGGTGTTTCTGGTCATCGGCTTTGGATATGTCGTGAGCTGGCGGGGGCTTTTCTCGGAAAGCGCGGTCGAGGGGGTGATGCGTTTCGCGCAGAATTTCGCCGTGCCGGTGCTGCTGGCGCGCTCCATCGCGCGGCTCGATCTGCACGCGGGATATGATGCGGGGCTGATGCTCTCGTTCTACATCGGGGCCTTTGCCTCGTTCGGGATCGGTCTATTGGGCGCGCGCTATCTCTTCAACCGCCCGGCGACCGATTGCGTCGCCATCGGGTTCTGCTGCCTGTTTTCCAACTCCCTCCTCCTCGGCATCCCGATCACCGAGCGCGCCTATGGCACCGCCGCGCTGACCGGGAATTTCGCCATCATCTCGATCCATTCGCCGATGCTCTACACGATCGGGATCACGATGATGGAGGCGGTGCGCTCACGCGGCAGTGCCAATTCGCTGCCGCAGGTGGCGCTGAAGGCGCTGGCCGGGGTGCTGCGCACGCCGCTGGTGCTGGGCATTCTTTGCGGCTTTGTCATTCAGGCGCTGGCGGCCCTCGGCCTCGATCTGCCAAAGCCGATCTGGTCGGCGATGGATATGATGGCCGCCGCCGCGCTGCCCGCCGCGCTTTTTGGCCTTGGCGGCGTGCTCTTCCGCTACCGTCCCGAGGGGGATGTACAGCCGATCGTCATGGTCACGCTCTGCTCGCTCGTCGTGCATCCGGGCATCGCCTATCTTCTGGCGCGCTATGCCTTTCACCTCGACACGGCGGGACTTCGCTCGGCCGTGATGACGGCGGCAATGGCGCCGGGGGTGAATGCCTACCTCTTTGCCAATATGTACGGCGTGGCCAAACGCGTCTCGGCCTCCTCGGTGCTGGTGGCGACCGCCGTGTCGGTGCTGACGATCTGGATCTGGCTGGCCATTCTGCCCTGAGCGCGGCTCAGAGATCGAGGACCATCCGGTGGCGCACATTCAGCCGCCGCCCCATTTGCATCGGCGGTGTCGTGAGTTCGATGCGAAAGCCCTCACGCTCCCAGAACGCCCGGCCCCGCGGGTTGTCTGCCAGCACCGCCAGCACCAGGCGCCTAGCACCGCGCAATTCGGCCTCTCGCCGCAGATGCCGCAGGAAGCGCTGGCCCCAATTCTGCCCCCGCGCCTCCGGCGCGAGCAAGAGCAGGCCGAGATAGGCGTCGCGGGCCTCGGGATAGCCAAAGCCCAGATCGGCAATGCCGGCCAGCACCGGCGCGCCCTCGCCCGCCCCGTCCCCCTGCGGGTGCGGCAGATAGAGCCCCAGCTTCAGCGAGCGCGCGGGATCACATCCCGGCGGCACATCGGCAAAAAACTCTTCAACCAGACCCATGTCCGGCAGTGTGCCGGTCTCCAGCTGCACATAATCCGCCGCGCGACGGTAAAAGGTCAGCACAGCATCGGCATGCGTCCGGGCCATAAGGGGGCGGATGATCGCGGTTTCCGGCATAGGTCCATAAAATCCATTCGCGCCGCCATGGAAAGCGAAAAGCGCGCCGGTCGCCCGGCGCGCTTGTCCCTTGCGGTCGGCGGCAGCTCAGTGCGGCGTGACCCCGCGCAGACGCTCGGACCGGCGGCGCAGCAATTCCACCGTGGTCAGCAGCGCGATCGAAATGATCACGAGGATCGTCGCCGCCGCCAGAATCTCGGGGCTGATGCGCTCGCGGATGCCGTTCCACATCTGGCGCGGGATGGTCTGCTGGCTGTGGTCGGCGACAAAGAGCACCACCACCACCTCGTCAAATGAGGTGACAAAGGCAAAGAGCGCGCCCGAAACCACACCCGGCAGGATCAGCGGCATGATCACCTTGAAAAAGGTGGTGCGGGGATTGGCCCCGAGGCTGGCCGCCGCGCGGATCAGCGATTGGTCAAAGCCGACGAGGGTGGCGGTGACGGTGATGATCACGAAGGGGATGCCCAGTGTGGCATGGGCGAGGATGATGCCCGGATAGCTGTAGGCCAGCCCGGTTTTGGAGTAGAAGAAGAACAGGCCCGTGGCGGTGATGATGACCGGCACGATCATCGGCGAGATCAGCACCGCCATGATCAGCCGGCGGTAGGGCATTTCGGGACGCGAGAGCCCGAGCGCGGCGAGCGTGCCAAGGCCGGTGGCGACGATGGTCGAGAAGACCCCGATGATGATCGAATGCTTGGTCACCTGCAGCCATTGCGAGTTATCCCACAGATCGGCCCACCAGCCCGCCCCTTGAGCGGTCTCGGGGGCCACCATGCCAAAGGTCACCAGATTGGCATACCAGCGCAGGCTGTAGCCCTCGGGGTCGAAGGAGAGCATCTTGGGCGTGAAGGTGAAATAGGGCTCGGCGTTGAACGAGAGCGGGATCACGATCAGGATCGGCGCGATCAGGAACAGGAAGATCAGCGCGCAAATGACGCGAAACGTGTAGTACCAGGTCTTTTCCAGCGGGGTGGCGTAGGTGGGCAGGGCCATCTGGGTCTCCTTGGCGGGGTCGTCTTGGGCGGTGACGCCGGGGGCGCTGCCCCCGGACCCCCGGGATATTTTCAATCAGGCAAAGGCGGCGAGCCGTCAGCCCAGTTTCAGATTGTCGATGCCGACGAGACGGTCGTAGAGCCAGTAGAGGATCAGCACGCCGAAGAGGAGAAGACCGGCGAGAGCAGCGGCGAGCGACCAGTTCAGCGACTTTTGCATGTGGAAGGCGATCAGGTTCGAGACCAACTGGCCATCGGCGCCGCCGACCAGCGCGGGGGTGATGTAATAGCCCACCGCGAGGATGAAGACGAGGAGCGCGCCCGCGCCGATCCCCGGCAGGGTCTGCGGCAGATAGATGCGGCGGAAGGCGGTCCAGCTGGTGGCGCCGAGGCTGCGGGCCGCGCGCACATAGCTGGGCGGGATCGGCCGCATCACCGAATAGAGCGGCAGCACCATGAAGGGCAGCAGGATATGCGTCATCGCGATGATGGTGCCGATCTGGTTGTACATCATCTGGATGCGGCCATCCTCGCCGATGATGCCCAGCGCCACCAGAATGTCATTCACCACGCCCTGACTTTGCAGCAGCACCATCCAGGAGGTGGTGCGCACCAGAAGCGAGGTCCAGAACGGCAGCAGCACCAGGATCATCAGCAGGTTGGATTTGGCCATCGGCAGGATCGCCAGCAGATGCGCGATCGGAAAGGCGAGGATCAGGCAGCAGCAGGTGATCAGGAGCGAAAGCGCGAAGGTGCGGGTGAACAGGAGCTTGTAGATCGCCTGCCCCTCATCGACCTTCACGATCTCGCCCTGGGCATTATGCGTGAGGTCGAGCGCGGCGAGGTAGAAATCCGCCGTATAGGCATGCGAGGCACCGCGCATCACCTGCCACAATGCCGGATCGCCCCATTTGGCATCAATGGCCAGAAGCGCGTCCTTGTAGGGCGGGGTCAGGTTGTCCGCCTTGCGGGCCGAGCCGGTGAACAGGCTGCGCGTGCCGGAATAATCATAGTTGATCCGGGTCCCGGCAGAGCCTGCGGTCTTGTCGTTCTTCATCGTGACCAGATCGGCGGCGAGGGCGGCATAGGCCGTCTCGTCGATCTCGGACCCGGCGGGATGTTCGTCAAACCATTTCCCCAGCGCCGGAGCGGCCGAGGAGAAGCTGTCATTGTAGATCGACTGCCAGAGCATCTGGCCGATGGGAAACACAAAGCTGATCAGCACGAAGAGGAACAGCGGCGCCACCAGCGTCAGGGCGCGGCGCTTGGCGCGGCGCTGCGAGTGGGCGAGCGCTTCTTTCAGCGGCATCCCGTCAGCAGTGGTCAGCGGGGCGGTCATATCGGTCATCATCGGTCCTTTGACACCGGGCGGCAGATGTGGGGGCAGCGTCCCCCAGAGGGGTGCGGGCTCAGCCTCATCTGCGCGGGTCGACATGGGTCAGGGGTGCCCTGCCGCGGGGGTGGTGCGGCGGTGGCGGGGGGGGGGGGGGGGGGTGTCCCCCCCCCCCCCCACCTCCCCCCCCCCCCCCCACCCCCCCCCCCCCCCCCCCCCCCCCCACCCCCCCCACCCCCCCCCCCCCACCCCCCCCCCCC
>NZ_JBGQOG010000027.1:0-44697 GCF_052113705.1 Phaeovulum sp. W22_SRMD_FR3
GCTACCTCAGCCCGATGGAGTTCGAGGCCCGCGCTATGCTAGCTTAACCTGCTGTCCACGAAACCGGCAGCAGCTCAAC
Source organism: Phaeovulum sp. W22_SRMD_FR3 (assembly GCF_052113705.1). NCBI lineage: Bacteria > Pseudomonadati > Pseudomonadota > Alphaproteobacteria > Rhodobacterales > Paracoccaceae > Phaeovulum > Phaeovulum sp. W22_SRMD_FR3. Next base: position 80 of record NZ_JBGQOG010000027.1, read on the forward strand.
CCTTCGGATCGCGCCTGAAAAGGCCGATGCCTTCGAGCAGGCCGTAAACGAGGCACGCCCGCTCTTCCTGGCGACCCCGGACTGCACTTCGTTCCGGCTCGACCGAGTGATCGAGGAGCCTGGGACCTACCTGCTGGTCGTAGGCTGGACCTCGGTTGAGGCGCATATGCTCACCTTCCGCGCCTCGGAAGGCTTCCAGCGCTGGCGCGAGCTGGCGGGGCCGTTCCTCAGCGAGCCGCCCGAGGTCGTGCACACGGCCCAAACGGTCTGATCAGAAGACACCGGGCAGGGCCTTGCGATCGCGGGCCCGCCCGAGATGCGCGTCCATGAGACGCGCCGCCGACTCGCCGTCCCTGTCGTCGAGCGCATCGAGAATGGCCAGATGCTCCCGGTTCCTGCCAAGCGCCTGGTCGGTCCTCTCGGCGAGCCGGTACTCGACCAGCCGACGCAGCTGGTTCAGCTTGCGCACCGTCGGCAGTAGGAAGCGGTTGCCCGACAGGCCAGCGAGCGTTTCGTGAAACTCCGAGTTCGCCTCGAAGAGATCGAGGCGTCCCAGCGAACTCCACCCCTCGTCTCGCACGAACTCCTGCCGCCGCCGCAGCTCCGCGAGAACCTCGCGGTCGAAGCGGAAATTCGGATGACGCAGCCCGTCGGCCTCGATCCTCTGGCGGAATTCATAGCTCTCGCGGTAAGCCTCAACGGAATCGATGAGTGCGGCGAAGCTCCAGCCACGTCCGTCGTTGCGTTCGATCCATCCCTCGGTCGCGATGCGGGTCAGCACCCGGCGCAGCTGCGGTCGGCTCACCGCGAAGCGGCGCATCAGCGCGTCTTCGCTCACTCGGTCAGACAGCGCCCCGTCCATCTTCTGCGCCGCGATCCCCAGGTAAAGCGCCTCGTCGGTCATTCCCTCGGCGCTCGGCAGCGCCACGCAAGCGGCGTTGCGCGGGTCCGCGAGAAAATACCCTCGCCGCGGTATGCGCTTCAGTACGCCCTGCGTCTCGAGATGCGCCAGCGCAGACCTGATCGGCTTTCGCGAAGTGCCGAACAACGCTTGAAGACCGACTTCAGTCAGATGGGTGCCTTCTGCAAGGTTGGAGGTCCTGATGTGACGCAGGATGCGTTCGGACAGGCTGCGGTGCAGGTCATTCATGGGTAGATGGCCACTCGAAGAGATTGCCACCTACCCTATCTTGCATTCCCGGGGGGATGAAGCCCGCATCGACATCGCCTCATAGGCCGCATCCGGCACCCAGATCGCAGTCTGTTCACCTGCCGGAGCAGGTTCGCCAGCATCAACGCGTCACAGCGGTTGTTCTTCACCCGATCGCCCGCGTTCACCGGGTTGAGCGAGGTCGCGACCATGATGCAATTATGTCCCATCTCAACAAGTTGACGATTGAGACAGTAGCCGCAAGGCCCCTCTTCATAGGAGAAATGCTAGCGACGGCCACCAGCGGACAGCTTCTCAACAAGCTTTCGGATGTGATCCGGGCGGTGCGCGATCATGCCTCAGTGGCGCCCCTCACCGCCACGCTATCACTGTGAGACCGCAACCGTTAACGCCGCCTTGTGGACAACCAGCCCGATGAACCTGCGATCCTGCACGTGTTATCTCCCCCCTTCCTGAGGCCCGACGCCAGATCATCCGGCGTAACCCTTGAACTGAGAATGCCGCTGGAGAGGCCAACGGCCCAGTCATCTCACAACGCGATCATGGGGTATAGGGACCGGATGGGCCGCGTATGGACGACGATCTTGATCAATTGGCCCGAATGATTCAGCAGATTGACCCTTTCCACGCGACCGCCCCGGATCCTGTAGGAGGCTGCAGCCAAGCTCAGGCGCCCGGGGCGGCGCGGTACCGGCGGGCCATCTCGTCGAGCGGCAGGCAAGCAACCCCGGGCGCCCTTCCAGCCGCGCCAAACCGCTCGAACCGGTCGCGGCACAGGACGGCCATCGCCGAACGACCCTCGCCCAGATATCGACGTGGGTCGAATTCGGCCGGATCGCGCAATAGGACGCGCCGGATAGCGCCGGTCAACGCTAACCGTAAGTCAGTATCGATATTCACCTTGCGAACACCCAGCTGAATGCAGGCCTCAATCTCCTCCAGTGGCACGCCGAAGGTCGGCCGCAATGCACCACCGTTCGCATTGATGATTTCCTGCAGATCGTCGGGCACTGACGACGCCCCATGCAACACCAAATGCATGTGCGGCAAGCGGGCATGGATCTCAGCCAGACGGGCAACGGCCAAAGTTTCGCCATCGGGCTTGCGGCTGAACTTGTACGCTCCGTGCGATGTACCGATGGCGATAGCGAGAGCGTCGACTCCGGTATCGGCCACGAAGGATGCGGCCTCATCGGGCTTGGTCAGCAGATGATCACGGGTGAGCAGGCCCTCGAATCCATGACCGTCCTCAGCCTCGCCGTGGCCGGTTTCCAAAGATCCCAGATGCCCGATCTCGCCTTCCACCGAGGCGCCGACCATATGCGCTATGCGTACCGTCTCGCGGGTGACCGCTGCGTTATACGAATAATCGCCGAGGGTCTTGCCGTCCTCGCGCAGCGTGCCGTCCATCATCACCGAGGTGAAGCCGTGGCGGATTGCAGAGACGCATGTGGCTACGGAATTCCCATGATCCTGATGCATGCAGACAGGCACGCGAGGATAGACCTCGGTCGCGGCGCGGATCAGATGGGCCAACACCACATCGCCCGCGTACGCCCGCGCGCCCCGGCTGGCCTGCAGGATCACAGGCGCCTCTACCGCGTCCGCGGCCTGCATGATTGCTTGCATTTGCTCCATATTGTTCACGTTGAAGGCGGGAATGGCATAGGTATGCTCGGCCGCATGGTCGAGAAGTTCGCGCAGGGAAACGAGGGGCATCTGTCAGCTTTCCGAAAATAGGGAGCGGAGGGTTTCGACACTGTCACGCGCGCCTAGCACCACACCCACCTTTTGGTGGAGATCGGTCACTGGGAGGGATAAAAGGTCGTGGCGACCGTCCGTAGCAGCGGCTCCAGCGGCGCGCATCAGGAAGGCAATGGGATTTGCCTCATACACGAGCCGCAGGCGCCCATGCCCATGATTGTCTGCAGGATATAGAAACACCCCCCCACGCAGCAGCACACGGTGGATATCGGCAACCATGGAGGCAGTCCAGCGCAGATTGCAGCCCTGACCACCGGCCTCAACCGCAGTGAAGGCGTCGGAAACGAAACGCGCGACGGGCGCAGGCCAATTGCTGTGGCGGGAAGCGTTTACGGCGATTTCGCGCGCCTTGTGAGCGATACGCAGGTCCGAGTGTGTGCAACGAAACTGACTGGTATCGGGTTCGAGGCAGAAGCCGTCGACCCAATCGGTCATACCTAGCACCAACTCGGTCACTGGGCCGTAAAGGGCATAGCCAGCGATTAACTGGTTCATACCGGTGAGGGCGGCGGGAAGGGTATCAGGCTCGATGCCTTCCGGCAGGCGGAAAATGGAAAAAATCGAGCCTACGACCATGCCTACTTCGATGTTGGACGACCCATCCAGCGGGTCAAAGCAAACCACCAAGTCTCCCCCTCGCGGGGGCTTTAGCCAATGCGCTTTGTCGCGTTCCTCGGAAACCAGCGCGGCGATGCCCGGGAAGGCCTCGAGATGATTCTCGAAGATCGCGTCAGCCAGTAGGTCCAGCGGCTTCTGCAAGTCGCCATTGGCGTTGGCACTACCCGATGGTGACATATGGCGACGAAAGGCGCTGCGGCGCAAAGCGTCAGCAACAGTCAGGCAAGCTTGCGAAAGGGCCTCAACCACGGGAACAATCGCAGGTTCGGCGACGCAACGCCTTACGAGAACCTCGCGCAGGGTTTCAGTGTTCAACGTCATTCTCCCCTAAAAGATATTGGTTTTTAGAGTTTATAAAGTCAAAATGTCAAGCTGAATGCTTGCGGCCATTCCGATAGCCGAGAACCGGTTCAAAATTGAAGTGCAGTCCTGTCCACCGGTCGCCGACCCGGGCGACACACAAAAAAGAGTAAAGATATATCCAATAATCCGTCAAGTTTGAACTTCAAAGTTCAGGAATTCGGGGCGAGTTCACAAGATTGAGCGTGCTCGGACGAAGAGGGCGCAACTTGTTGCAAATTGAACTTTTAGATATATAAGAACAAAATGCCCCAACGCTAGAGTGAACCCGAATGACCCCACTTGCACAGCATTTTGCCCCGCATGGCCTGCTCCGCATCGCGCTGAACCACGGCAATCGAATCCTTGTCAGCCGCGATAGGGAGGGCAGAGCGCAAGGAATCAGCGTAGATCTCGCCCAAGCGCTTGCAGCCCATTTGGACCTGCCGCTGGCATTTCAGCATTATGAGCGCGCGGTCGATGTCTCGGCCAGCGCCACCGAAGACGCCTGGGATGTCTGCTTTCTGGCTGTCGACCCGGAACGGGCGCGTACCATTGCCTTTACCGACCCCTATGTGAAAATCGAGGGCAGCTATCTGGCGGGCGCCGATTGTCCCGCGGGCGATGCGGTGGAACTGATCGCCGCCGGGTTGCCGGTAGGCAGCGTGGTCGGCAGCGCCTATACGCTGACCCTGCAACGCCTGCCCGGCGCCGACCATCTGGTGCTTTATCCGGATATTTTCGCGGCACTCGACTCGCTGGACCGGGGACAGGTCGCGGCCATCGCCGGGATCCGCGCCGTGATGGAGAAAGAGGCGGTCCTGCGCCCCGGGACCCGCGTGCTGGAGCCGGCTTTCATGGAAATCCGGCAGGCAATGGCGATGCCGCAAGGGCGCCCCGAGGCTTCTGCGGCGCTGGCGGCATTTCTGGCGGATCTGGCGCGACGCGGCGTCACCGGCGATATTCTCGAGGCGCATGGGGTGGACCGCAGCTGCGCCCTGACCCCAGCCTGATGCCCGGGGCGGCGCCACTACGGGCGCCCTCCCCTGAAGCGCTGCGCCGATCAAAGTGTCAGACGCCGGATCGGTGCCCCAGCCTGCCAGGCCGCGATCGCCTCGACGGTTTGCCGATAGAACAGGGCCCAAGTCGTGGCGCTCACATAGCCCAGATGCGGGGTCAACAGCAGCCGGGGACCAAATTCAGCTGCCGCTGCCCGCCAAGGATCCGCCACAGGTATAGGTTCCTCCTCGAACACGTCAATCGCAGCCTGCGCCTCTGGATGCTGCGCGAGCCAGTCAAACAACGCGGCGCGGTCGACCAAACCGGCCCGCGAGGTATTAACGAACAGTGCATTCGGCGGCAACGCGGAAAAGACCGCCGCATCGATCAGACCGACGCTGCGGTCCGACAGCACCATATGCAGTGACAGCACGTCCGTTTCCGCCGCCAGCTCGGTCAGGCTCGGCGCGCAGCGCACCCCGATTTCTGCCGCGCGTTCCGAGGTCAAGTTCGGCGACCAGGCCGCGACCTCGGCGCCAAAGGCCTGCGCCAGACGCGCCACCTGCCCCCCAACCTGCCCGAGGCCAACAAGCCGATCCGCAACCCGGCCATGTCGCGGCCAAGTGCCGCCTGAAACCCGCCCGTCGCCAGATGCGCCGCATTGACGCCAAGCGCCCGGTTCTGCGCCAAGATCAACGCCAGGGTCAGCTCGGCGGTCGTCGTCTTGCGCGATTGCGTGCCGCAAACCACGATGCCCCGCGCCTCGGCCGCCGCAAGATCAATCGCCAGATTGCGCGCGCCGGTTGTCACCACCAGCCGCAGCGCGGGCAGTGCATTAAGCAGCGCGGCCGACAGCGGCATTCGCTCACGCATCACACAGAGCACGGTAAAAGGCGCGAGCACAGTGACGAGATCCGCTGCGGGGATCGGGTCACGAAATACCGTCACCTCGGCGCAAAGGCTACTCCAATCAGCAGCTTCGCGAGCCGCGCCCGCCCAGTCATCCAACACCGCAATCTTCATCGCATCCTCCTGTCTCATCGGCGCCAAACGGCAAAAGGGGGCGCCGCAGCGCCCCCGATCATTCGGTTCAATTGCGATTTACTCGCTGGCGGAAATTTCTTGCAACCGCACCATGACGGCATCACCGACCAGATCGGTTCCAAGATCCTTCCAGACCGGCTTCATCGCCTCGACCCAGACGGCCCGATCTTCGGGGCTGAGCTTGTTAAGCTTGGTGCCTTCGGACGCCATAAACTCCAGATCGCCCTGATTGATCTTCACCGCCTCGGCAACGTTCCAGTCTGTTGCCGCCTGCAGGGCCGCCTTGAACTCGTCGCGCAGGTCTTCGGGCATGCCATCCCACCACTGCTTGTTGGCGCCGACAAGATAGAAGGAATACTGGTGATCGGTCAGCGTCAGCTGGTCAATGAATTGATAGGTCGAGGAACCGCGCCACGAATTCGGCGTCACCTCGGCCGCATCGATCACCCCCTGTTGCAGGGCGGTGGGCGCTTCGGACCAGTTGATCCCGACCGGGTTCGCCCCGACCGCTTCCCACGGTTCAACATAGATCGGCGCCGATTGCACCCGCACCTTCATTCCGGCAACATCGGTCGGCAGCAGCACCGGCTTGTCACCCTTGTAGCCGAGGTCGCGCGGACCGTTCATCCAGACCGCTACGATCTCGATGTTCTTTTCGGCAAGCTTCGGGAAGATCGCGTCGCGCACCACCGGATCCGAGGCCGCCGCCATCACCTTGGCGGGGGTATCGAGCATGAACGGCAGTTCCAGCGCCGCCACTTCCGGCGCGATCGACGAATAGACCCCGGCGGTCGGTGCGATCAGGCTGGCCGCGCCCAGCTGCACGCCCTGCACCTGGCTTTGCTGATCGAAAAGCGTGCCGGAATGATGCATTTCGACATCGATGCGGTCACCAAGGCGGCTTTTCAGCTCGGTGATCAGATGTTCGAAGGTCTGACCCTTCAGCCCCTTTTCATTGTTGTCGTTGGACAGGATCGCGGTCACTTCGGCAGCGGCGGCAGCTTGGGCCGCCAATGCCAGGGCAAGGCTCATCCCTGCCGCGCGCAATGTCTTGATCATCATGGTTCTCCTCCTTGTTTACTTTTTTCGGGGCAGTCGGGCCGATCAGCGCATCAGGCCCGGCAGCGTCAGCGACAGCTCTGGCACGAAGGTGACGAGCATCAGGGTGACCACCGTGGCGATCATCCAGGGAATGGTTGCCTTGAACACCTCGATCACCGGCAGACCCGAGATCGACGAGGCGACGAAGAGGTTGATCCCCACCGGCGGCGTGATCAGGCCCAGCTCGATGTTCACCACCATGATGATGGCGAAATGCACCGGATCGATGCCCAAACTGTGGGCGGCGGGCATCAGGAGCGGCGCAAAAATCAGGATCGTCGGCACGCCCTCCAGGAAAAAGCCAACCACGACCAGCAAGAGGTTGACCGAGATCAGGAAGGTAGTGGGCGACAGCTGCAGGTGCAGCACCAGTTGCGCCATCTGCGCCGGCACGCCGACCTTGGTCAGGAAGTAGCCAAAGAGCAGCGCATTGGCGGTGATCCAGAAGATCATGCCCACCCGCGGGCCGGTTTCGGCGGTGACACGGATCACATCGCGGAACTTCAGTTCGCGGTAGATGAACCCGCCGATCAGGATCGCCAGCACCACTGATACCGCCGCGGCCTCGGTCGGGGTAAAGATCGCCCCGCCCTTCACGGCATGGCCAAAGAAGGTGAAATCCGGGAAGCCATAGATGCCGACCACGATGAACAGCGGCAGCGACAGCGCGGGCAGGCTGGTTTTCAGCGCGCGGCCCATTTCGGCGGCGCTGACCCGCGGCCGCACCGCGACCCCTTCGCGACCGGCCAGAAACCGCGCGGTCAGCATCAACAGCCCACCATAGACCAGCCCCGGCACCACGCCCGCCATGAACAGCGCCGGGATCGAGGTTTCGGTCACGAAGCCATAGAGCAGCAGCGGGATCGACGGCGGGATCAGAATGCCGATCGAGCCCGAGGTGGCCAGCGCGCCGATGGCGTAGCGCGGCGAATAGCCTTCCTTCAGCAGCGACGGGTAGAGGATGTTGCCGACGGCGGCGACGGTGGCAGGGCTCGACCCCGAGATCGCCGCGAAAAAGATGCAGGTCAGCACCGTGGTCATGCCGAGCCCGGCACGCAGATGCCCGACGCAGGCCTGTGCCAACCCGACCAGCCGCTGTACCAGCCCGCCCCGCTCCATCAGCCCGGCGGCCAGAAAGAAGAACGGAATCGCCATCAGGGTGAAGTGATTGAGATTGCCGAAGATTTTCTGCCCGACGATGCCTTGGGCAATGGGCGAGAAGAAGATCGAGGTCAGCACCGCCGAGCCCCCCAACGCCACCGCAATCGGTGCGCCGATCAGGACCAGCAGGAAGAAGGCGGAAATCAGGGCAACGGCGGTCATGCCTGGCTCCTCTCGTGATGCGTGCGGCCATCCATGCGCTCGGCAAAGACCCGGTCAGGTTCGAGCGCGGCCGGGTCGGACCAGAGCGCCCAGGCCACCAGGGCTTGCCGCAGGGCCATCAGGCCGGTGGCAATCGGGATGATCAGGAACGGATAGATGTCGGGAATGCCAAGTTCTGGATGGATGGATTGCACCATCCGCAGGAAGCCCGCGTAGAATACCGCGTCTTTCAGCACATAGATCGACAGACCAAAGGCCGCCGCCAGCGCCAGGACATTCAGCACGGCCCGCGGCCGCGCCGGCAGGATCTGCGCCAGCAGCTCGACCCGCGGATGCATGCCGTCACGCACCGCCCGCACAGCGCCGATCAGCATCGCCCAGACCAGGGCGATCACCAGCGCCGCTTCGAGCCAATGCAGGCCGGTGTTGAACACATAGCGCAGCACCACCTGCAGGAAGGCGAGCCCCAGCGCGCTGAGCGTCAGACCGACAATCAGCGCCGTCTCGATGCCCGACAGGATCCTGTCGAGCCGTTGAATGATGATCATGCGTCCTCCTCCTTGCCGCATGTACCGGGGGGATCAGTCCTGATGCGCGAACATCCGGGCGCCTCGGAACGGCAGCCGAACCCGCAGAATCGAGGATGTTTCCGCCTCGGTGATATAAAGGTCGCGCCCCTCGGGGCCGCCAAAGGCGCAGTTGGCGGTCAGGATGCCGCGCGGCGAGCGGATGCGGAACATCGGCTCTCCCAGTCGCGACATCACCCAGACCGTGCCCAATCCCATATGGCCGATGACCAGTTCGCCGCCCTCCCCCAGCGCCAGACCGTCCGGCCCCGCCAACCCGCCCGAAAGCTGGATGAAGGTGCCGCTCTTCGCGACGGTCTGGCCACCGGGGAGGAAGCGGACCCGCCAGACCGCATTCATGCGCGTCACGGCGAGGTAAAGCTGGCTTTCGGTCTCGTTCAGCACAAGACCGTTCGGGCTGGGGATATTGTCGATCAGGCAATTGAGCTGCCCCGCCGCCGACAGCCGGTAAAGCCGGCCGTAGGGCGCGTGCAGGCCGCTCTGGCCTTGATCAGTGAAATAGAGATCGCCGTTCGAGGCGAAATGCAGATCGTTCACGCCATGGAACCGTTCCAGCCCCGGCCGGGTCAGGAAGGGCTCCACCTTGCCGGTCACCGGATCCATCACCATGATCCCATGCGCGTGATCGGCGATGAAGATCCGGCCATCCTTGTGAATCTTCAGCCCGTTGGGCTCGCCGTCATATTGAGTGACGACCGAGAATTGCCCCGCCGGGTCGCATTTCAGGATCCGGCCATGGCAAATGTCTACACAATAGAGATTCCCGTCCCGATCGAATGACGGCCCCTCCAGAAACGCCCGAAACTTCTTGCCCGGATGCTGCACCGCAGCCCAATCCGAGCCCGCCTCGGGGCGCAATTCCTCGGGGATTTCCGCAAAAACTTCGGCCGTCAGTTCGGGGGGCGGTGCGAAGAACATGGCGACCTCTCGTTATTGCATTTGTAAATTAATAAAGCCAAACTTTGCCGCAAAGCAACGATAATGTTTGTGGAAAGCAAAAAATGATTAGTCATTCAGGACTCATCGATAGCCATGTTCATGTTTTCCTTACGGAAACGCATGGCTTCATCCCCAACCGCAGCTACACGCCCGGACGGGCGGATCTGGCGGATCTGGCCGCGCATCGCGCCCGAATCGGCGCATCCAAACTGGTGATCGTGCAGCCGAGCCCCTATGGCACCGACAATGCGGCGACGCTTGCCGCGGTGGCGGCACTTGGGCCAGATGCAAGGGCGATTGCAGTGATCGATCCGTTCGCTGCCACGGCTGACGACATCCGCGACCTGGCGGCGCAGGGCGTGGTGGGGATGCGTGCCAATCTCAAGACCGATGGCGTCGGCGACCTGACCGCCTGCGCGGCCTATCTGCGGGCGCTTGGGCGGATATTGGCGGGCAGCGATATGCTGATCGAGGTGTTCCTGCCGCTAGCGTCACTCTGCGCGCTGCGGCCGATCCTGGCCGATCTCGGCCGCCCGGTGATCCTCGATCATTTCGCCGGGCTGAAGACCAGCGCCCCGACCTTGGCCGAAGATCTGGCCGCGCTCGAAGATCTGCTGGCACTCCCCAACATCGTGCTGAAAGCCTCGGGCGCCTGTCGCGCAACCGATTATGCCGCGGATTGCCGCGCGTTGGATCCCATCGCGCCGCGGCTTTTTGCGGCGGCCCCCGGGCGAGTGATCTGGGGCAGCGACTGGCCGCATACCGGCAAATCCGCCGCGCGCAAGCAAAGGCCGGTGACCGAGATCGAGCCGTTCCTACCGATCGATGACCGGGCCGGGCTGGCCGATCTGCGCCGCTGGGCCGGGGACGCCGCGCAGTTGCGGGCGATCCTGCAGGACACGCCCTCGGCCCTGTTCAGTTTTTGACCGAATTGCGCAGGGTCGCCGTGTAGCGGAACGAGAACGGCTCCACATAATGCGATTCCCCATGCAGGATCACCTGCTCTGCGCTGTCGTAAAGCGTGTGCGAGCGGACCAGCAGCGGCGCGCCGGGTTCGACCCCAAGGTCACCGGCCTGCCGCTCGCTGGCCACCACCGCGCGCAACACCGCCTCGATCCGGCCAATCTCGATCCCCAGCCCGCGTTCGACCAGATCATGCGCGCCCTGCGTCTCTAGGTCGCTGACCGGCACACTCAGCACCACATCGGGCGAAAAATAGCGAATTTCCGAGCCGATACAGGCGTCTTCGACAAAGCGCAGCCGATAAAGGGCCAGAACCGGGGTGCCAATCGCCAGCCCCAGCTTTTCAGCCGCGCGCGGCGGCGCGGGCACTTTGGAAAACGACACCAGACGGTAGGTGACCCGGTCGCCCTTCACCGCCATCTCATTCTCAAATGATTGGATGTTATGGATGTCGAGATTGACGCGGATCCGCATGTCTTCCTCGACCCGGCAGGCATAGGTGCCACGCCCGGCGTAGCGGCGCACCATGCCTTCATGCACCAGCCGCGACATCACCGCCTGCACGGTGGAGCGGCTGACCGCAAATTCCGCGGCAAGCTCCTTTTCGGTGGGAAGCCGCTGCCCGGTACTGATCGCGCCGCCACGCAAACGCTCGATCAGGGTGCTGTAGATTTCCTGTTGAACAGACATCGTATCCGCTGAGCCGCTATCGGGCCAAATGTTTCATCATTTCGGAATATGTCTGGTCTTGCCGGGCAAGGTCAACGGCCATCTCTGAAAAATAGGGTCGGGGCGCCCCAATCAGGGGTGCCCCGGCTGCCATCCGGGCTCAGCGCTGGCCCTTGCTCCTTGCGAGGATGGCAGAAAGCACACCGCCCTGACGCAGCAGATCGACCTCTTGCAGGGTCTCGACCGCGACGCGGGCGGCGATGGCATCCCGGCGACCATCGGCGCGAACCAAGGTCAAGGTCAGGGCCTGACGCGGCACGAGGCGCGCGGCCTGGACGTCGATCTCGACCCGATCGCCGGCGCCGATCCCGGCCGAGGCGGGTCGGAAGTCGCCGGTGATCTCGACCGGCAGGATCCCCATGCCGATCAGGTTGGTACGGTGGATCCGTTCAAAGGAATTGGCGATCACCGCCCGCGCGCCCAGCAGCGCCACCCCCTTGGCCGCCCAGTCCCGGCTCGATCCCATGCCGTAGCGTTCGCCCGCAAGCAGCACCACCGGCGCCCCCGCCACCTCAAGCTCTGCCGCAGCCTCAAAGACCGGCAGACGGCGGCCATCGGCCAGTTCGGTCCAGGCGGGCGGCAGATCCGCCGCCAGATGGTTCCGCGCCAGCCGGTTGGTGAACAAGCCGCGCAGCATCACCTCCCAATTGCCGCGATACGAGGCGTAGACGTTCAGATCCGCCGGATCGCCACCGCGTTCGATCAGCCAGGCGCCTGCCGCGCTGTTCGGATCGATCCAGCCCGCAGGCGAGATATGGTCGGTGGTCATGTCATCGCCCAGCACCATCAGCGGCACCGCCTGATAGCGCCCGAGCCGGCATGCCTGCGGCACCATGGTGAAACGCGGGCGCCGCAGGTCGCGCGAGGCCGGATCCCAGGGGAAGCGCGGGGTTTCGGGGCAAGCAATCGCCGCCCAGGCCGGATTGCTTGCCGCCTCGGCGAAAGCCGCGGGCACATCCGCCGCGCGGAAGCCCTGCGCGAGCGCTTCGGAAATCTCGGCTTCGCTGGGCCAAAGATCGGCAAGCCGCACCGGCAGCCCGTCGGCCCGCTGCCCCAAAGGTTCGGTCAGGATATCACCGCAGATCGTGCCACGGATCGCATAGGCGATGACCAGCGGCGGCGAGGCAAGATAGCCCAGATCCAGTTTCGGATGCACCCGACCGGGGAAATTGCGGTTGCCCGACAGCACCGCGGCAATCGCCTTGCCCTCGGCCAGAGCGGCCTCGACCGGCGCGGGCAGCGGCCCCGAATTGCCGATGCAGGTGGTGCAGCCAAAGCCGACGATATCAAAGCCAAGCGCCGCCAGATCCTCGGCCAGACCGGCCCGGGCAAGATAGTCGCGCGCCGACGGCGATCCCGGCGCCAAGGAGGTCTTGACCCAGGGCGCGGCACTCAGCCCGGCGGCCCGTGCCTTCCGCGCCAAAAGCCCCGCCGCGATCAGGAGCCGCGGATCCGAGGTATTGGTGCAGCTGGTGATCGCCGCCACGCCGACGGCGCCATCCGGGACCGCCGCCGGGGCGTCAGGCGTCAGCGCGCGGCCCATCGCCGCCTCGACCCCGGCCCGCGCGTCGGCCGGGGCAATCCGGTCCTGCGGCCGCCGCGGCCCGGCAAGACAGGGCCCAAGACGCGTGAGATCAATCGCGATTTCACGGTCAAAATGCGGATGCGCGGCAGGATCGAACCAGAGCCCCAGCGCGCGGAATACCGGCTCCACCGCCGCCGTCAGGGACGCAGGTCGGGCGGTGCGGGTCAGATAGGCCACCACCTCTGCATCCACCGGGAAGAACCCGGTCGAGGCGCCATATTCCGGCGCCATGTTGGCCACGACCGAGCGCGCATCGGCGCTGAGCGTGGCCACACCGGAACCGAAAAACTCCACAAAGCTGCCGGTAACCCCCAGCGCGCGCAGATGATGCGTGACCTCGAGCGCGAGGTCCGTCGCGGTCGCTCCTGCGGGCAGCGCGCCGGTCAGCCGCACCCCGACCACCTCGGGCATCGCCAGTGAGGCCGCCTGGCCGAACATCACGCTTTCCGCCTCGAGCCCGCCGATGCCCCAGCCCATGACGCCGATACCGTTGATCATCGGCGTGTGACTGTCGGTACCCAAGAGCATATCGGGATGCGCGCTGCCATCCGGGTTCAGCACCAGCACCGTCGCCAACTGTTCAAGGTTGATCGTATGCATGATCCCGGTGCCGGGCGGGTTCACATGCACCCCGGCCATATTGGCCGAGGCCCATTTCATGAAGCCATAGCGTTCAGCATTACGGCCGATCTCGGTTCGGGCGTTGGCCTCGGCGGCGCCAGGGCGGGCGTAGATGTCCACCGCCAGCGAATGGTCGACCGAAACCTCGACCGGCAGCTGCGGGGTCAGGCGCGCCGGATCCTGCCCCGCCTCGGCCAGCGCATCGCGCAGCCCGGCAATATCGGCCAGCGCCGGGGTGCAGGTGGTATCATGCATCAAGATCCGGTTCGGGCGAAAGACGAATTCGAAATCCGTATTGCGCCCCGCAAGCCAGGCATCCAGCGCCGCGACCAACGGCCCGGCCGCTCCGGTTTCCCGGAGATGGTTTTCGGCCAGCAATCGCAGCACATGCGGCAGCCGGGGCAGCCGGTCCCCGAGGGCTGCGGTCAGATCGGTGTGGCGCCAGAGCGGCGGAGTATCGAGCGTCATGACGCGCTCCTTTGCAGTCGATGGATAAGGGCGGGGGCGAGCCCCAGGGAAAACAGAACCCGCAACAGGTGATGCAGGCCGACAAAGGCAACGTCGCGGTGCATGGCGATGGCAATCAGCGACATTTCCGCCAGACCGCCGGGTGCATAGGCCAGGGTGACCGCCAGCGGGTCGAACCCGGTGCTACGCGACAGCAGAAGTGCTGCCAGTAGCGCCAGTGCGATCTGGGTGCCCACCACCGCCAAAGCGGCGCCAAACACCCGGACCAGCGCCCCCAGCGACAGGTTCTGGAACCTTGCGCCGACATTCAGGCCGATCACCACCTGCATAATCTGGCTGACCGTGCCCGGCACCGCGAAATGCGTAAGCCCGCTCAGATGCAGCGCGGCACAGACGCCGGCGGGCACCACGATGAACGGCGCCGGGATCCGGGTGAAACGGTCTGCCGCCGCGCCCGCGACGATGCACAGCGCAAAATAGCCCCAGTCCAGCCCCGACATCGCCACCGGCGCTGCCGCACCGCCACGGGTGATGGTAATGCCATAGAACAGGGCGATCAGCGGCGGAATGATCAGGATCGACAGCGCGATCCGGATGGCATGGACCACCGCGACCCGGCTTTGATCGGCCCCCGCGCGTTCGCCCAGCAAGATCATCTCGGCAATGCCACCCGGCACCGAACAGAGCGCCGCATCGACCGGCGTGAAGCCGAAGGCCCGGCACAAGAGCCGGTAGTTCACCGCCCCCGCCACCGCCATCACCGCAAACATCGCCAGGATCGTGACCCACCATTCCGGGATCGACAGGATCACCGGCAGGGTGATCGAGGCGCCCAGCAAGGTCCCGACCGAGGCCTTGATCCAGGGCACCAGCACCACCGGCTGAATCGCCGGCAGCCGCGCGGCCGAAGCCCCGATCATGACCAGCATCGCGCCGATCAGCCAACCAAGCGGCACCCGCAGCTCGGCCAGAACCGCGCCCGCCGCTGTCGCCAGCGCCAGCGTGATCAAGGCCCGAACCCAGGCGGGTGCCCGGCTCATGCCAGCGGCACCGGACTGTAGAGCAGCCCATCGGCATCGGCATAAAGCCAGCCCCCCGGCGCGAAACGCACGCCACCAAAGGCGACCTCGGTGCCGACGATCCCCCAATCGCGCTTCACGCTCTTGACCGGGGTGGTGCCAAGCGCAAAGACACATTGCGCCATGCCGTCGATCTCGACCCGGTCCCGGATCGCCCCGTTGACCGCGATCCCGGCCCAGCCATTCGCGATCGACAGCTCGGCCAGCACATCGCCCAGCAGGGCCATGCGGCTTGATGCCCCGCCATCGACCACAAGGATCCGCCCCGCGCCGGGCTTTTCCAGCTCGGCCCGGACCAGGGTATTGTCCTCGAAGCATTTCACCGTCTGCACCGGCCCGGCACAAAACGGTTTCGCGCCGAATTTCTGCCAGGGCAGATCAACCAGGGTCAGCTTCGCGCCATGCGCGTCGTATAAATCGGCAGTTTTCATCATGGACCTCATATCGTGCCAAAGGTGGCCTTCAGATCGGCGACCTGAGCCTCGGTGAGCAGACGGGTTGGATGGCCGCGCAGGGCAACCAGCAAGCGCGCGGTTTCCTCCAGCTCTTCGGCGGCCGCGACAGCAGAGAACAGCGTGCGACCGCTGACCACCGGCCCGTGATTGGCCAAGAGCACCGCGGCATAACGGCCCTGCAACGCGCGGATCAGCGTGCCGGTCGCAGGATCGCCGGGCCGGGTATAGGGCAGCAGTTTCACCGTGCCCACGCGCATCACCACATAGGGGGTCAGCGGCGGCACGCAGTCCTCGGGGTCGGTATCGGCCAGACAGGACAGCGCGGTGGCCCAGGTCGAATGCAGATGCACCACCGCCCCCGCCTCAGGCCGGGTGTCATAGAACGCCTGATGCAGAAAGGTTTCCTTGGTCGGCTTGTCGCCCGCGACATGACGCCCCTCGAAATCGAGTTTCGAGATCCGCTCGGGGATCAGGTCGCCCAGCCGGACATTGGTCGGGCTCATCAAGATGCCGTCCTCAAGACGCACCGAGACATTGCCGGCAGTGCCGACCGAAAAGCCGCGTTCGAACAGCGACCGGCAGAGCCGCGCCATTTCGGCGCGGGCGGCGCCCTCGGCCGGAGAGATCGCGCCGCTCATGCCGCACCTGCCATGACGCGCAGCGCCTTTTCAAAGAAATCCGGCGCGCCAAAATTCCCCGATTTCAGCGCCATCGCCACCGGCGCATCCGCAGAGCCGACCGATAGCACCGGCACGCCCGGATCGATTTCGGGCCCAAGCGCCATCGCCTCGGCACCCTGCGCCGCGCAGACCGCCTGCGCCACCGCGCCCGAGGTTTCGCCCCCGGCGATCACCAGGCGCCGATAGCCCCGCTCCAGAAGCGCCCGCGCGGTATCGGCAAACAGCGCATCGAGCCGCGCCGCCACCGTTTCGCGACCAAAGCGGTCCTGGATCTGCCGCACGACCTCGGGCGCCCCCGAGGAATAGCAAAGCGGCGCGGTCTCCTGGTGACGCGCGATGAAGGCCAGCAGGGTTTCGGCAGTGACGGTGCCCGCCATCACCTGCGGCACATCGATCGCATAGACCGGATGGGTGCGGGCATAGTGATCGATCTGGCCGCGCGTCGCTCCGGAGCAGGACCCCGCGAGGATCGCCGCCGCGCCCGCGGCGGGCGTGAAGGCGCCGGTTCCGCCCTGCGCGGCCCCGGCACGGATGAAATTCCGCGGCAATCCCAGCGCGATACCGGAACCGCCAGTGACAAGGGGTACCCCGTCGAGCGCGGCGCCAATGGTCAAGAGATCAGCATCAGAGACCGCATCAACGATGCACAGCACCTGCCCCGCGCCGCCCGCGGCCGCCAAAGCGGCAGCAACAGCCGCCGCGCCACGCGCCACCACCGGCAGCGGCACGTGGCCCACCGGCCCGAGACATTGCCGCGCCAGGAAGCGCCGCAGATCCGGGTCGGTCATCGGCGTCAGCGGATGGTTCTGCATACCGCTTTCGCTCAGCAGCCGGTCCTGCACGAAAAGATGGCCCTGGTAGATGGTCCGGCCCACCGCCGGAAAGGCCGGGCAGGCCACCACCCCCGTCGCCCCCAGCGCCGCGGCCAGCGCTTCGCCGACCGGGCCGATATTGCCCGCAGGCGTGGAATCGAAGGTCGAGCAATATTTGAAGATGATCTGCTGGCAGCCCTGGGCTTTCAGCCAATGCAACGCCGCGACTGATTGCGCCACCGCTTCCTCAACCGGGGCCGAGCGCGACTTCAGCGCGATCACCCCCGCCTCGATGCCCGCCGGGGCCGGGCCGGAAGGCACGCCGGAGAATTGCGCGGTGCGCAGCCCGCCTTCGGGCAGGGTGCCGCGCGCCAGCGTATTGGCAATATCGCTCGCGCCGGTGAAATCATCTGCAATTACGCCAATCAGCATGGGGAACCTGTTAGTCTGGAGCCCTGCAGGCACGCCTTCAGCTTGGCGACAGCGGCGTCGGGGCTGGTCAAAAGGGGAATTTCGGTGGCGGTGGCAGCGGCGGGCCCGGCCGACGCCATGGAAAATTGCGCCAGCATAATCGCATCCGCCCCCACGACTGCGGCGGCCGCCAGGGCGATCAGCGCGTCATGGCGCGCGAGATCACCCGCCTGCAAAGCCGCCAGCGCGTCGGGCACGAACTCGGCCCGCAACCGGGCCGTCGAGCCGCGGCGCGCGGCTTCTTCTTCGAATTCGCGGGTCATCCCCGCCTCGGCGGGCGGGAAGGTGTAAAGCAAGACGATGTCACGCCCCGCCGCCAGTGCCGCCTCATACATCGCCTCATTCGGCTTCAAGACCGGCACCGGGCTTTGCGCCGCCGCCGCTTCGATGCCCACGCCAAAGGAGGAGCAGGTGAAAAGGATGCCATCGACCGACAGGCCTTCGGCATAGCGGCAAAGCTGGCCGATCCGGCCATCCAGCTCGGCGAGCGACGCCGCGCCGGACGCCCGGTCAAGCGACAGGCTTTCCTCAAGGATCGAGATCACCTGCGCCTCGGGCCAGTTCCGTTTCAGCGCGGTCTCGATCGGTTCGATCGCGACCCGCGTGGCATGGATCAGCGCGATGCGCGGCGCAATGGATGGGCTGTCGGTCATGAAAGACCCCAAATTGGCAGCAAGGGAAGGAGGCGAGGGGCGGCGCGTTCCACCCCCCGCAAGTCTTGTCGACCGATCAGGCAGCCCGAACCGCTTCAGCGACAAAACGGCCAAAAGCATCGGTGTTCACGCTGCCGCCGGTGTCGCGGGTGCGTTTGGCCGGATCGTCCAGCACCGCATCCACCGCTTGCGCGATGGCGGCACCAGCCTGCATCAGCTTGTCGATACCGCGCTGTTCACCCAGCCAGCTGAGCATCATCGCCGCCGACAGGATCAGCGAGGTCGGGTTGGCCACGTTCTTGCCCGCGATATCGGGGGCCGAACCGTGCTGGGCCTGGGCGCAGCACAGGCCGGTTTCGGCATTGGCGTTGATCGACCCGGCCAGACCCAGCGAGCCGGAGAGTTCCGAAGCGAGGTCGGACAGGATGTCGCCGTAGAAATTGGTGGTGACGACCACGTCATATTTCTCGGGCTGACGCACCAGCAGCGCGGCGAAAGCGTCAACGATCTTGTCGTCGGCCTCGACCTCAGGGAAGTCCTTCGCGACTTCGCGGAAGCATTCCAGGAACAGGCCATCGGTCATCAGGAAAGAGTTGGCCTTATGGATCGCCACCACTTTCTTTGTCCGCTGCATGGCAAGCTTGAACGCCTCTCGGCAGATCCGCATCGAGCCGTGGCGGGTGATCTTGCGCACCGACAGCGCCATGTCACGGTCGGGCATCATCTCGCCCACGCCGCGGAACATGTTGCGGTCGGGATAAAAGCCCTCGGTCGCCTCGCGCATGATCACCAGATCCATACCCGGTGCCTTGTTCGGCAGAAAGTCGCGGGACCGGGCGGGGCGCACATTGGCGTAGAGGTCAAGTCCGATGCGGAACCCGGCCGAGACATTGCGGCCGCCTTCGGCCACCGGCGGATAATCCATATGCGATTGGGTGCCGAGGATCACGCCGTCGAATTCGGTGCGGGCGCGGTCCAGCACCTCTTCGCGCAGGGTGATGCCGTGCTTTTTCAGCGAGGTAAAGCCGGATTCCTCTTCGTAGAAGGTCAGGCCCAGATCGAATTTCTGGTTCGCGGCCTCGACCACTTCGAGGGTGGCGGCCATGATTTCGGGACCGATGCCGTCACAGGGCAGCGTCATGATACGCATGGTATTCTCCGTGTCAGATTGGGGGAGGAAGGGGGACCCGACCGGACCTGCCGGTCGGGGAACGATCAGTCGCCTTCGGCCACTTCGGCAGCCGGACGGTTTGCAGAGATCTTCGACTTCAGGCGACGGCCGAGGATAATCGGCAGGACAAAGCCAACCACGACGATGATCCAGAGCACGATCGCCAGCGGGCTACCCAGCAGGATCGACCAATCACCATCCGAGATCGCCATGGCGCGGCGCAGGTTCACTTCCATCTCGTTGCCGAGCAGGATGCCCAAGATGATCGGCACCAACGGCACCTGCAGTTTGCGCAGCACCCAGCCGAGCAGGCCAAAGCCCACCATCATCATCAGATCGAAGCTCGAACGCGAAATGCCGTAGATCCCGACGAAGGAAATCATCGCCACCACCGGCATCAGAATCCGCGACGGGATCATGAGCACTCGCGAGAACAGTCCAACCATCGGGATATTCAGGATCAAGAGCATGGCATTGCCGATGAACAGCGCCGCAATCAAGCCCCAAACCACTTCCGGGTTACGTGTGAACAGAAGCGGCCCTGGGGTGATGTTCAGCGACAATAGCACCGCCAATAGAACCGCCGTGGTTCCGGACCCAGGCACACCGAGGGACAGCATCGGCACCAACGCCCCGCCGGCAGCTGCATTGTTGCCGACCTCCGGCGCGATCACACCACGCGGGTCACCCTTGCCAAAGGTCTCGCCTTTCGGATCGCTAACCATTTTCTCGACCGAATAGGACAGGAAAGAACCCAGCGAGGCCCCCGCCCCGGGCAGCACACCAGCCAAAAAGCCGATTACAGTCGAGCGGGCCATCGTCGGGATCGAGCGGCGCAGCAACCCGAAATCTGGCAACAGCCGACCGATCTGCGTGACTTTTGTACCACTCGCTCCACCGCCACGATGCTCTTCAAGGAAGACGAACACCTCCGACAGCGCAAACAAACCAACGATAGCTACAAGAAAGTCGATGCCGTCATAAAGATGCATCTCGCCAAACGTGAAACGCGGCACGCCGGTCTGTTCGTCAATGCCGATCATAGCGATGGCAAGGCCGAAGGCCGCGGCAAAGGCTGCCTTGGCCTGGTTCGTCGAGGACAGCCCGCCCAGAGTCGCGAAAGCCAAGGTGAACAGCGCGAAGTATTCCGCTGGGCCGAACAGGAGCGCGATCTTAACCAGCTGCGGCGCCAGAAACACCAGGCCCCAGGTTGCAAAGAAGCTGCCGACGAAAGAGGCAATGCCCGAGATCGATAGCGCCTGCCCGGCCTTGCCCTGCTGGGCCATTGGATAGCCGTCGAGACAGGTCATCATCGCCGGCTCATCGCCCGGAATGTTCAGGAGGATCGAGCTGATCCGCCCGCCATACATGCAACCGTAATAAACCGAGGTCAGCAGGATCAGTGCGGGCGTCGGCCCCAGACCCAGCGAAAAGGCGATGGGGATCAGGATGGCCACGCCATTGGCCGGTCCGAGCCCCGGCAGCGCGCCCATCAGCGTACCAAGGAAACTGCCGATCAGCGCCAGCGCCAGGTTCTGCCAGGTCATCGCGACTGCAAATCCGTCGGCAAGGGAATGAAGAGTGTCCATGATGGCGCCTCAAAAACCGAAGGGGCCCTTGGCCAGCGACAGACCAAGAACAAGGTGGAAGACGACATAGATGCCGATCGACGCGCCAACGCCGGTCATGACCGCGCCCAGTGGCCGCGAGCCGAGCCGCCAGCCCAGATAGGTGGTGGCACCGAAGGTGGCGATGATGAAACCCAGAACTGGCAGTAACTTGGCGTAAAGGAACATCACTGCCGCCGCGAAAAGGATCTCGGCAAAATTGGCGAAGTTCGGCCAATGCGGTTCATCATCCGGGCGCAGGATGAACACCAGCGAACACAGCGCCAGCGCGGTGCCGATGATATAGGGGAAAGTCCGCGAGCCGATGGCGTCGTCCATGAAACTGGTCGGGATGATCGAGGCGGCCCAGATATAGAAGGCAGCAAGCAAAAGCCCGACGCCGCCGAAGATGCGGTCGCTCATAGCGTCCTCATGTGTGAAAGAACGGGAACGGGAGGCGATGCAGCGCACCGCCCCCCGTGGCGATCACTGGATGATGCCGATTTCGCGCGAGATCTCGGTGATCTGGGCGATATTCTCGGCAATGAACTTGTCCATGTCAGCGCCGAAATTGTTGAAGGGGACGATCGAGGCCGCCTTCAGCGTATCCTGGAACGCCGGATCCTCGGTCATCTTCTTGATCGCATCCGACCAGAACGCCTTGGCGTCATCCGAGGCATCTTTCGGCATGTAAAGGCCGCGCCAGTTGGCGCCGATCACGTCATAGCCCTGTTCCTTGGCGGTCGGCACATCCGGGATATCCGGCAGACGCTCCGGCGACATGACCGCCAGCACCCGTACATCGCCCGATTCCATGAAGCCGCGGATTTCCGAGAAATCGCCCGAAACCGCATCGACCGAGCCCGACAGCAGGCCGGTCATCGCCTCACCCCCGCCCGAGAAGGCGATGTATTTCATGGCCTTGACGTCCTCGACGCCCGCCGCCTTGCCCAGCATCAGCGGCTTGAGGTGGTCATAGCCGCCCATCGCCGAACCACCCGCGAAGGAAACCGAGCGCGGGTCATTCAGCACCGCATCCATCAGTTCATTCAGCGTCTGGTATTTCGAGTCCTTGGCAACCGCGATGGCGCCATATTCGGTCCCGAAGGTGGCCAGCCAATGCACCTGATCCGGCGCGGCGCCCTGGAATTCACCCTGCGCGATCCGCGCGCTGGTCGAGTTCGACGCCGCGACGATCACGTTGTCATCTGCGTTATGCTCGCCCGTGATATAGGCAAAGGCCACACCGCCGCCACCGCCGGTCATGTTGGTGACCTGCATCATCCCGTCGAGTTCTTTGAGATCAAAGAGATATTTCGCAGTCGTGCGACAGATGAAATCCCAGCCGCCACCAGGCGCAGAAGGCGCGATACATTCCGGGTTTTCGGGCTTGAAATCGGCTGCGACGGCCGGCGCGGCGATGCCGCCACCGATCAGGGCCAGCACGAAGCCCACTGGGGCGATTTTCTTGATCACGGTGTCTCCTCCCAGAGTGTTTTAGGGGCGCGAATCCGCCCGAAACCATATTGCATATAAAAACACCAAAAGCCAATATGAATTCGAGCCCATGACTAAGCAGCTACTCATCCATCCAGATCTGCCGCCGAGTATTGCGCATAAGTATCTATTTTCATACGATTACTCAAAGAACCCCGCGACGCCGCCATCGCCGATCTTTCGTCCGGGTCGTGGATTTTTCAACGATAATAAACATCGCATACAATCCACTTGCATTTTCCAACGGGCTCGCCACAAGGTCATCGACGGCGACCCTGAAGGGGCTCGCGCAATGTGAACCCGCTAAACTAGGAGACGAAAAGGTGCTTTCGAACGAGCTCTCCGGCAAAATTTCGACCAGGCTGGCGCAGGACATCGTGGCGGGAGACATTGCTTTGGGGGCACATATCCGCACTCAACAGGTTGCAAATCGCTATAATGTGTCGCGAACGCCGGTGCGCGAAGCGCTGATCTTGTTGGAACAGATGGGTTTTCTGGTTCATCATCCCAATCGGGGCTACTTCGTTGCGGAAACGATCCCTAGTGAGGCGGTGGATGAATTGGTCGCTCAAGCGACACAGGAGCGAGACATTTACCAAAACTTCGCCGAGGATTGGCTAACGGACAGGTTGCCGGATGTCGTCACCGAGCAAGCGCTCAGACAGCGCTATAGCCTGACCAAAGCGGGCGTGCTTGAGATACTGGCTCGCGCCACCCGCGAAGGATGGGCAGAGCGCCGCGAAGGATACGGCTGGCATCTTCTGCCCGTCGCGAAAACCGCCGAAGCCTTTGACGAAATCTATCGGTTTCGCATGGCCATCGAACCCGCGGCGATGCTTGAACCCTCATTTGAGATTAACCGAACAGCCATCGCGGAATTGCGCCGCACGCAAGAGCGGATGATCGAGGGGGGGGTAGCCTCGATGCCGCAGGAACGCCTGCTATCAAACGGCTCCGATTTTCACGAAGAACTCATTCGGATGTCCAACAATCCCTTCTTCTTTAGCGCACTGCAACGGGTCAACCGAATGCGGCGGCTGATGGAATATCGCGCCAAGATCAACCGAGAACGACTGCTGGAACAATGCGGCGAGCATTTGGAGATCCTGTCGCTGCTGGAGCGTGGAGAGATCGCTGAGGCATCCTATTTCATGAGGCGTCACCTCGGCGGCGCGCTGAAACGAAAATCGCCAATCGCCTGGACTTGGTCAACGCAAGCGCGCGAGGTAATGCTGTCTCGTTGACTGAGCCAATGGGATGCACTGCCTTCCGACCAAACCGCATCTATTGTGGCGGACATGGGTGGAGAAAGGTGTGAACAGGCGTGCAATTTTGGCTCTGGCGCACATTGTGTGATGTTTGACAGCTCCACTCCTACATTTGGCGCAGATGCTGAAGGGGATGATCATCATGACACGGCGTTTCGACACCAAGTTGTTGCCTGAAGGGCTTCGCGCCACCGGATACAGCGTGGACGGCGCGACCCTCGCGATTGACGCAGAAATTATGGAGGCGGAAGTAATTTGTCCGGGCTGCGGGCAGCGGTCCTCCCGTCGGCATGGACGTTATGTCCGGCACCTGATGGATTTTCCAGCGCATGGTCGCGCCGTTCAGGTGCGCTTATCGGTGCGACGGTTCCGCTGTGTCGCGTCGCACTGTTCCATCACGACTTTCAGCGAGAAAGTCCCGGATTGCCTTGCGTGCCGTCATGGTCGTCGGACCGGGCGATTTCAGGACCTCGTCGCCTACCTCGGCCGCGCGATGGGCGGTCGGCCAGCCCAGGCACTTGGACGCCGACTGCGGTTCGGTGTGAGCAAGGATACCTTCCTCCGCGGGGCTGCGTCAGGTGCGCGGACCATGGGCTCTGAACCACGCGCCATCGGGATCGATGACTGGGCCTGGCGCAAGGGACAGCGCTATGGAACGCTGATCTGAGATCTCGAACGGCGGGCCGTCATCGACCTGCTGCCGGATCGCGAGCCAGCGACCGTCGCTGCCTGGCTGCGTCAGCATCCGCAGATCGAGGTCGTCGCGCGAGACCGGAACGGCGGATACAGGCAGGCGATTTCCGAAGCGCTTCCTGATGCGACCCAAGTTGCCGACCGTTGGCATCTCCTGCAGAACGCGAGCGATGTGTTTCTGGCCGCCGTCCGTCGAGCCATGCCCATCATAAGAAGAACGGTCTGCAGCGCTGAACTGGATCCCGGCACTCTGACGGCAGCGGAACGCCTGCAATTCGAAGGCTTTCAGCGGCGTCAGAAAACCAACGTGCTGATCCAGCGGATGGGGGCCGAAGGCGTGCCCATCAAGCGGATCGTCCGGGTCACTGGTCTGAGCCGGGGCTTGGTTCGGCGCGTCCTGCGCGGCGAACGGGAAGACGTTTTCCGGCTGCGCCAAAGCAGCCTGACACCTTGGTTCCCGCTGCTCGAACAGCATTGGCAGGACGGATGTCGCAATGGCGCCGAACTCTGGCGCCGGCTGCGAGCGCACGGATTCAAAGGAAGTCTCCGCGTGGTCGGCGAATGGGCCACGCGCCAGCGCCGAGCCGAGGCTGCCATCCCGCACGGCTCAGGCAAAAGTCCTCCGAGCCGCAAGATCGCCCGCATGATGACCTCTGGTCGGCACCACCTCTCGTTGACGGACAGCATATGCGTCGCGCAGATCGAACATGCTTTGCCGCAACTGGCGCAGGACCGTCGGCTCCTTGACGCCTTTACCTCCATGATCCGCAATGGCGAGGAGAGCGGGCTGGCAGCTTGGTTGGATCAAGCAAAGACGTCCGGACTGGCAGCCTTTGCGCGCGGACTCTCCGCCGATCTGGACGCGGTTGCGGCGGCGCTGCGCGAGCCTTGGTCCAACGGCCAGACAGAAGGCCAGATCAACAGGCTGAAGATGTTGAAACGGCAGATGTATGGCGCTGCAGGTATCGACCTTCTTCTGGCGCGCCTTCAGCATTCGGCATGACCGCGCCACAGAAATTGAGTCAGAGCCAAGATTGCCTGCCGATTGACACCTGAATCGCCGCCAGCGCATCGCGACCACCATCGATGCCAGCGATCACCACCTTGTCGAGATCCATGCCCGAGGATTTGGTCGCCTGCAGCGCCCCGATCGCCATTTCATCAGCATTGTCATTACAGTGAAGCATCGTCACCGATATCGGCAACAAAGCCGCGAACTCTGCTCATCGGCCCCGCTATCGGAAAATCTTATACCCCCAGACCGGCTTTGCCCCAAGGCAGCCGGGAGAGACCGGCCTAATCTGGATCAAAGCGCCGCAACCGGCGCCCTGATCCAGTGGAGGCATGATGACCCCGTTCCACCCCGCCAAGCGCGTTTCAGACATCAAGATCTCGCCCACCACCGCCGCGGCGCAAAAGGTGCGCGAGTTGCAGGCCGCCGGACGCGACATCCTGAACCTGACCATCGGCGAGCCCGATTTCGACACCCCGACCTCGATCAAGGATGCCGCCATCGCGGCGATTCAGGCGGGTGACACCAAATATACCTCGGTCAATGGCACCGTCGCGCTGCGCAAGGCGATCCAGCACGATTTCTCCGGCCGACTGGGTATCACCTGCGGGCTGGACCAGATCTGTGTGGGCGGCGGCGCCAAGCAGATCCTGTTCGTGGCGCTGATGGCCTCAGTCGAGAACGGCGGCGAGGTGATCATCCCCGCGCCCTATTGGGTGTCCTACCCCGATATGGTCGTTGCCAATGGCGGCACCCCGGTGATCGTGACCTGCCCCGAGACGCAGGACTTCAAGATCACCCCGGAACAACTGGAAGCAGCGATCACGCCGAACACCCGCTGGTTCATAATGAACTCGCCGTCGAACCCGACCGGCGTCGCCTATACCCCGCCGGAACTGCAAGCGCTCGGTGCGGTTCTGGCGCGCCACCCGCATGTCTGGGTGCTCTGTGATGAAATCTATGACCGGATCTGGTTTGCAGATTTCGCCGCCACCAGCATCGTCTCTGCCTGCCCGAAACTGGCCGAGCGCGCGCTGATGGTCAATGGCGTGTCGAAATCCCATGCGATGACCGGCTGGCGCATCGGCTATGGCGTAGGCCCGCTGCCATTGATCAATGCGATCAACAAGTTGCAATCGCAGATGGCCTCTTGCCCTGCCTCGATGAGCCAGGCCGCCGCCGCGGTGGCGCTGACCGGCGACCAGGGCAGCGTGGCCGAGCAGGTCGCCGCCTATCGTCACCGCCGTGATCGCGCCGTGGCCCGGATCAATGCGATCCCCGGCCTGTCCTGCCGCCAGCCCGAGGGCGCCTTCTACCTTTACGCCAGCTGCGCCGGCGCCATCGGCAAGACCACCCCGGCTGGCAAGGTGATCGCCAACGACCTCGACTTCGTTCTCTACCTGCTCGACGAAGCGGGCGTTGCCGCGGTGCATGGCGCGGCCTATGGGCTGGAGCCCTATTTCCGCATCTCGACCGCCACCTCTGTCGAGATCATCGATGCTGCCTGTGACCGGATCGATGCCGCCTGCCGCGCGCTGGCCTGATCCCCTCCCCATTGAGTTGGCCCGCCGGGGCGCGCGGTTCATCTGCGTGCCCCGTGCCGATTTGGGCCCGGGCCGGTTACGGCGATGCCGGTGGCCCCACACCCGGCCTTTTGGATGACTATTGGTTTTCGATATGGCGCGCTATGATGCCCCCCGGCGTCCCGCCCGAATTGAGGAACCAGAGTGATCATTGATTTCCGCAAGCTGCAGAGCTTTGTCAAAATCGTCGACGCGGGCAGCATCTCGCGCGCGGCGGGGCTATTGAACACCGCGCAACCGGCGCTCAGCCAGCAGATCGCGGCGCTCGAACAGCACTTCGGCCAGCAACTGCTGATCCGCTCGAACAGCGGCGTTTCGGCAACGCAGGCCGGGCTGGTACTCTATCGCCATGCGCAATTCATGCTGAAGCATCTGGAGCAGGTGACACTTGACGTGAGCCGCGCCTCCGAGGCGCTGGCCGGCCATGTCTCGATCGGTCTGGCCACCTATTCTACCACCTCGACGCTGTCGCTGCCGATCATTCAGGAGGTCCGCCGCCTGCATCCGGGCATTACCATCCATATCAACGACAGCTTCGGCCAGATCCTCAGCGAGTTGGTGATGAGCGGCCGGATGGATATGGCGGTGATCTATGCCAGTCAGCCGATCAAGGGCACCCATCTGCAACCCCTGTTCTCCGAGGAACTGTTTCTGGTCACCGGCCCGGCATTTCCCGCCGATCACTTCGGCCCCGGCCCGGTCGAGTTGCGGCACCTGGCCGAGGTGCCGTTGGTCCTGCCCGGCCGCGGCCATTTCCTGCGCAAGCTGATCGACGAGGCCTTTGGCCGCGCCCGGATCACCCCGGAAGTTGTCGCCGAGATCGAATCCGTGGCGGCGCTGGCGGCGGCGGTGCGGTCAGGTATCGGGGCGTCGATTCTGCCTATGTCGGTGGCCAGTGGCACCGCGGGTCTGGAAGGCGCGCGGATCCATCAGCTGGTGAAACCGGCGATTCAGGCCAATGTCTCGCTCTGCACCCCCGACCCCACGCCAATGAGCGAACCAGCCCTGGCAGTGAAGGCAGTGCTACTGAAAGTCGTGGCCGAGCTGATGGAACAGACCCATGCCGGGCTGAGCGCCATCTGATCGATCACAGACCAACGCGCCCGCCATAAGAAAATCGAATACGCCTAGATGGGCTATGTTTTGGGAAAAGCCGCGTGCCTGCGTCACCGTGGGCATGTGGCAATCTGATGACAACGACCATCGCGCCATCGGCATATCCGCCGAATCCTTCACTGAACAACGGGGAAGAATAATGAATACCACTTTTGCTTATCGCCACATGGCGCGCGCCAGTGTCCTGGCGATCTGTGCCGCCCTCGCCCTCCCGGCTTTCGCCGAGGAAGCGCCGATCAAGATCGGCCTCGTCTCGCCCAATTCCGGCGCCAATGCCCGTTATGGTACCTTCGCACAGCGCGGCGCCGAACTGGCCGCCAAGGAAATCAATGATGCCGGCGGTATTGACGGCCGCAAAGTCGAAATCATCCCCGCCGACAGCGTCTGCACCCCGGTCGAGGGCGTCTCGGCGACGCAACGCCTGCTGAATCAGGACAAGGTCGACTTCATCATCGGCGACATCTGCTCCTCGGTCACGCTGGCGATGCAGCCGCTGGTCGAAGAAGCCAAGGTCGTGCTGGTCAATGCCGCCTCCTCGAACCCGCAGATCACCTACAAGGCGGGTGTCGGCGGCTACAAATATTCGTTCCGCAACTACCCGACCGACGAGATTCGCGCGCTGTCGGTGGCGAAATATGCCACCGAAAAGGGCCTGAAGAAATTCGCCGTGCTCTCGGTGGATAGCGACTATGGCCGCGGCGCCATCGATTTCACCAAGAAATACATCGCCGATCTCGGCGTCGAACTGGTCTCGGAAGATTATTACAAAGAGGGCGAGGTAGATTTCCGCGCCGTGCTGACCAAGATCCGCACCTCGGGTGCCGATGCGATCTTGATGTATGGTCTGGCCGATACCACCCCGATCGTCGCGCGGCAGATGATCGAGACCGGCCTTGCGGGCAAGCTGCCACTGATCGGCAACGGTGAATTCTCGGCCGCGGCCACCATCGAAGCCGCGCCGAAGGCGATGGAAAATGCCATCGAAGCCGCCGCTTGGCTGCCCGCCTATGACAGCGAAGGCTCGAAAGCTTTCGTGAGCACCTATGAGGCCGCCTATGACGGCGAAGAGCCGAACAACCACGCCTATGGCCATTGGGAAACCGTGCATCTGCTGGCCCAGGCGATCGACGAGGCCGACAGCACCGACAGCGATGCCGTGGTGGCCGCGCTGGAAAAGGTGAAATTCGAAGGCCCGATGGGCGAGATCACCTTTGACGATCACCACCAGGCGATCCGCCCGATGCTGCTGCTGGAAATCAAGGACAGCGCTCCGGTGGTGACCGGCTCGGTCGCGGGTGTCGTCGATTACACCGCGAACTGAGAACTTGAGGGTAAGGCGGTAACGCGATGTATATCCTGATTGAACAGATCCTGAATGGTGTGTCGACCGGCGCGGTCTACGCCATTGTCGCGGTCGGCATGACCATGATCTTTGGCGTCCTGCGGGCGATCAACTTCGCGCATGGCGAATATTACATGCTCGGCACCTTCGGGGGATGGTATGCGACCAGCGCGCTTGGCCTGCCTTACCCTGCCGCCATCCTTGTCGGGGTGGCGGTGACCATGCTGATCGCCTATGGCATCGGCAAGCTGGTCATGGAACGGATGATCGGCGTGCCGGTCGAGGCGAGCGTGGTGGCCACGCTCGGGGTCTCGCTCGTGCTGCAAAACAGCGTGATCCTGATCTTCGGCGGCAGCTACAAGTTCTTCTCGGCAGGCTATATCGAGCCGGTTTTCTTCGGCGATATCGGCATTGCCCAGCAGCGGCTCCTGATCATCCTGGTCTGTGCGCTGGTCTTCCTCGGGCTCGAATTGCTGGTCGGTTTCAGCCGGATCGGCAAGGCGATGCGCGCCGTGTCGCAAAACATCGAAGCCTGCGAAGTTGTGGGGATCGACGTGAAAAAGGTCGTGCTGTCGACCTTTGTCCTCGGCACCGGCCTAGCCGCCTTTTCGGGCGTGCTGACCGCGCCGGTCAACGTCTCGGTCTATGGCGGCATGGGTGAGATCATCACCTTCAAGACCCTGCCGATCATCGTGATGGGCGGCCTGGGCAATGTGCGCGGCACGCTGGTCGCGGCGCTGATCCTGGGCATCGCCGAGACCGTGGTGGCGGGCTACTTCGGCCTTCAATACCGCGACTCGGTCGGCTTCATCACCCTCATCCTGATGCTCCTGTGGCGTCCGCATGGGCTCTTCTCGTCGAAGGCGCGGTTCTGACCGGCCCCCATCAGACGGCGGCGCCGTCCCCTTCCTTCCCCGGCGCCGCCCTCCATTCCCAGAGAGACACCTGATGACGAATTCCCCCCTTTCCCCTGCCACGGCTGCCGCCCCCGGGCGCGCGCTGCGGCTGCCGATCGCGATCGGCCTGGCGGTGGTGGCGCTCGCTGCACCGATGGTGCTGGGCACCTATGCCGTCCATGCGCTGGTGATCGCCATGATCTTC
This sequence comes from Phaeovulum sp. W22_SRMD_FR3, assembly GCF_052113705.1. Classification (NCBI taxonomy): domain Bacteria; kingdom Pseudomonadati; phylum Pseudomonadota; class Alphaproteobacteria; order Rhodobacterales; family Paracoccaceae; genus Phaeovulum; species Phaeovulum sp. W22_SRMD_FR3. Next base: position 30,871 of record NZ_JBGQOG010000027.1, read on the forward strand.
CTGCTGCCCGCGCATGGGCTGAACCTTCTTGTCGGTTACACCGGCATGCTGTCACTGGCCCAGGCTGCCTTCTTCGGGCTGGGCGCCTATGTCTCGGCCCTGATGTCGCTGCATCTGGGCACCTCGTTCCCGGTCAACATCGTGGTGGCCACGGTCGCCGCCGGGATCATCGCCATCCCGGTCGGCATCCCGGCACTGCGGCTGCGCACAACCTCTTTCGTGATGTGTACCCTGGGCTTCGTTATCATCAGCCAGGCGGTGTCGAAGAACTGGATCAGCGTCACCCGCGGCGACATGGGCCTGTCGAATGTCGCGAAACCCGTGCTGAGCCTTGGCGGCTACAGCTGGACCGCGAACAACCCGGTCGAGACCTATTACCTCGCTCTGGGCCTTGCCGCGCTCGCCACCTGGATCTTCTGGCTGATCGTGCGCTCGCCCGCTGGCCGCAATTTCATCGCGATCCGCGAAAATGAAATTCTGGCGGAATCGCTGGGCGTGCCGACCTGGAAATACCGTCTGGCCGCCTTTGTCATAGCCGCCGGTTTTGCCGGGGCCGGGGGCAGCCTCTATGTGCACTACATCTCGGTCGCCAGCCCGCTGATGTTCCAGACGCTCTATACCACCACCATGCTGATCATCGTGCTGGGCGGCGGTGCGGGCTCGATCTCGGGCGTGATCTTCGGCGCCATCCTGTTCGTGGCACTTTCCGAAGGGCTGCGCGTCGCGCCGGAACTGCGGATGATTGCCTATGGGCTCTGCCTCCTGATCCTCGTCTTCCGCTTCCCGCAGGGCTTTGCCCCCTATCTGCAAAAGGCCTGGGACTGGGCCGGTGGCCAGAAGAAAAAGGAGGGCAGCGCATGAGCGGCAAGGTTTCCGTTCTTGATATCCGCGGCCTGACCAAGAGCTATGGCGCGGTGAAAGCGGTGGATGCGGTAGATCTGCACATCGACCACGGCGAGATCCTGGGCCTGATCGGCCCGAACGGCTCGGGCAAGTCGACCTTCTTCGATTGCGCCACTGGCCTTTCCACCCCCGACAGCGGCACGGTCACGCTCGAAGGTCTGGACATCACCAACTGGTCGCTGAACCGCATCGCTCGCGAAGGCCGGATGCTCCGCAGCTTCCAGAAGACCGTGGTGTTCAAAAAGCTGAACATCGAGGAAAACCTGGTGATCGCCGGGCAGATGTTCACCTTTCCGAACGTGCTCTCGACCTTTGGCATCGGCCGCGGCACCCGCAACCGGGTAGAGGGTCTGCGCAAACACGCCCGCGAACTGATCGAGCTGACCGGCCTTGGCCATGTCGCGCATATGGCGGCGGGCAATCTCTCGGGCGGCCAGCAAAAGCTGATCCAGTTCGCTTCGATGCTGATGCCCGATCCGCGGCTGATCATGCTGGATGAGCCGATGGCGGGGATCAACCCCAAGCTGATCGAGCGGGTGGTGGATACGATCCGCTACGCCAACCGCGAAATGGGCGTCAGCTTCCTAATCATCGAGCACAACATCGATGTCGTTACGAGCCTGTGCTCGCGCGCCATCGTGCTCGACCAGGGCCGTAAGCTCTGCGAGGGCACCCCGGCCGAGGTGATCGCCAACAAACATGTGCGGGAGGCCTATCTTGGTGGCTGACAACATCACCCTGTCGCTTCGCGACCTGCGCGCGGGCTATGCCACGCTCGACATTCTGAACGGCGTCACGCTCGATGTGCCGCAGGGCCAGTTCGTCGCCCTGATGGGACCGAACGGCGCCGGGAAATCCACCTTGCTGAAGACGATCTTTGGCATGACCACCTTCAAGGGCGGCGCGATCACCTGGCAGGGCCGCGACATCGGAGGCGCCTCGACCCGCAGCATCCTAGGCAGCGGCATTTCCTATGTGCCGCAGGGACGCTGCAACTTCCCGCTGATGACGGTGCAGGAAAACCTTGAAATGGCGGCCTACACGATCCGCGATGACAAGGTGAAGACCGACCGCGATTATGTCTACGAGCTGTTCCCCTCGCTGAAAAAGCGCCGCGGCACGCTGGCGGGCAATTTGTCGGGCGGCGAACAGCAATTGCTCGAAGTGGCAATGGCGGTGCTGCAACGTCCGAAAATGCTGCTGGTCGATGAACCCTCGGTCGGGCTTTCGCCCGCGGCGGTCGGCATCGTCTTCGACGAGCTGCTGCGGTTGCGCGATACCGGCTTGACCATCCTGCTGGTCGAGCAAAACACCCGCAAGGCGATGGAGGTCGCCGATCGCGCGGTGATCCTACGCCTCGGCGAAGTGATCTGGGACGGCAAACCCGCCGAGATTTCGCATGACGAACTGGGCGAGCTGTTCCTGACCGGCAAGATGCGCAGCGAAACCGCTGGCCATACGGAAACGCTATTGCCGTAGACAAAGCCCCTGTTGGCCCGCGCCGGGCACGCCCCGCTAGACTGGGGGCATCATCGGCGCGAGCCCCCATCCTCTCTCTTCCTCACGGATGCATCCGCGGACTTTCCGCGGCAGGGCCTCCGTTTGCCAACGAACCTTAGGATCCCTTCCATGGCGAAACTTGCTTTCGATACCGGCGGTACCTTCACCGACTTCGCGCTTCTTGACGATGCAGGCGATCTGCACCTGCACAAGGTGCTCTCCACCCCGCTCAACCCCGCCGATGCGGTGATCCAGGGCGTCAGCGAACTGCTGGCCCGCTACAAAGACACGGTCAGCCGCGATACCCTGCAGGTTCTGGGCGCCACCACCGTCGTTACCAATGCCGTCCTCGAACGTCGCGGCGCCGAAACCGGCCTGATCACCACCGACGGCTTCCAGGACATCCTGCGCATCCGCAACGAAGGCCGCTATGACCTTTATGATCTGAAGATCCAGTATCCGGCACCGCTGGTCAGCCGGGCCGAGACCTTCGGCGCGGTCGAACGCCTGACCGCCGAAGGCGTGGTGATCACCGAGCTTGACGAAGAAAAGATCCGCGAACTGGGCCGCGAACTGGTGGCCCGCGGCATCAAATCGGTCGCCGTCTGCCTGCTGCATGCCTATAAATACCCCGACCACGAACGCCGCGTCCGCGCAGTGCTCGCAGAAACCGCGCCAGATGTCTTTGTCACCATCTCGTCGGATGTCTGCCCCGAGGTCCGCGAGTTCGACCGCGCCTCGACCACGGTGGCCAATGCCTATACCCGGCCGCTGATGGAAAAGCATGTGGACGAGCTGGGCCGCGCTTTTGCCGAACGCGGCATTGATCGCGACATGCTGTGGATGACCTCGTCGGGAGGCCTGGTGCCGAGCCCGCGCGCCGCGAAACTGCCGGTTCGGCTGATCGAATCCGGCCCCGCCGCGGGCGCGGTGGCTGCCGCCGAATTCGGCCGCATCGCCGGTGAAACCAGCGTGCTGTCTTTCGACATGGGCGGCACCACCGCCAAGCTATGCCTAATCCCGAATGGCGAGCCGACCATCGGTTCCGAGCTTGAAGTGGCGCATTACCACCGCTTCCGAAAAGGTTCGGGCTTCCCGCTGAAGATCCAGTCGATCCACATGATCGAGATCGGCGCAGGCGGCGGCTCGATCGCGGCCAAGAACCCGCTCGGCCTGCTGAATGTCGGCCCGCGCTCGGCCGGGGCGCTGCCGGGTCCGGCGGCCTATCAGCGCGGCGGCACCGAGCCGACCGTGACCGATGCCGACATCGTTCTGGGCTATATGGGCACCGAAAACTTCGTCGGTGGTTCGTTTAAAGTGTCGAAAGACGCGGCGATTGCCGCCATCGACAAGCTGGCGGCAGAATTGGGCGTCAGCCGCGAACGCTGCGCCTGGGGCATCCATGACCTGGTGAACGAAGCGATGTCGAAAGCCGCCGCGATGCATGCGACCGACCTTGGCGTCGATCCGCGGCAGCTGCCGATGGTGGCTTTTGGCGGCGCCGGTCCGGTCCATGCCTATGGCATCGCCCGCAAGCTCGGCATCACCCGGATCATCTGCCCGACCGGCGCGGGCGTGACCTCAGCTCTGGGCCTGATGATCGCCCCGGTCGCGGTCGATGTGTCGGCCTCGCGGCCGATGACCCTGGCCGCTTGGGATGCCGCCGTCGTCCAACCGATGCTGGCTGATCTGGCGCAACAAGGTGCCGAAGTTGTCACCGCTGCTGGCGTTGCCGCCGACACCATCGACTATCGCTACACCGTCGACATGCGCCATGTCGGTCAGGGCCATGAGATCAGCGTCACCCTGCCTGACCTCGACCTGCCCGAAGCCGAGTTCCTGGCTGAACTCGAGGCGCGCTTCTACGCGCATTACATCGAACTCTTCGGCCGTAAGGTCGAAAACTCGAGCCTCGAAATCATCACTTGGCGGATGCGTGCCAGCGGCCAGAAGGCGCAAGCCCGCCGCCCGGTCGCCGAAGTCGTCGGCCCGCAGCCGCTGAAAGGCCACCGCAGCGTCTATTTCGACAGCCTCGGTGCTGCGGTCGAGACCCCGATCTATGATCACTATGCGCTGCCCGTCGACCTACCGATCTCCGGGCCCGCCATCATCGAACAGCGCGAGTCGAGCATCGTGATGGGCCCGGAAGGCACCGCGCATGTCGATGCCAAAGGCAACCTCATCATCGATATCCAGGAGTAAGCAAGATGCGGAAACTCAAAGCCGATCTGACCGATCCGATTACCCTTCAGGTGATGTGGAACCGCCTGATCTTCATCGCCGACCAAGCCGACAACGTGCTGGGGCGCACCGCCTTTTCGCCGATCGTCCGGGAAAACCACGACTATGTGACCGTGCTCTTGGACAGCCGCGGCCGGGCGCTGGCGCAATGTACCTGGTCGATCCCGGTCTTCATCTCGTCGCTGCCCGCGGCGGCCCAGAACCACTTCTTGCCGAAATTCAAACCCGAGATGCTGGATGAAGGCGACGTTCTGGCCACCAACGACCCCGAGATCGGCACCGGCCACCTGCCCGACGTGACGATGATCACGCCGATCTACAAGAACGGCAAGATCATCGCCTATGCCGGTTCCATCGCCCACCTGCCCGATATCGGCGGCCGCCCCCTACATTCCGAGGCCAGCGACATCTTTGAAGAGGGCATCCGCTTCCCGATCGTCAAGATCCATAAGAAGGGCGTGCCGAACCAGGACGTGCTCGACATGATCGCGGCCTCAGTGCGGTTGCCGATCGAAGTGCAGGGCGACCTCGACTCGATGGTTGCCGCCAACAACGTCATGGGGCGCGAGCTGCTGCGTTTCCTCGAGGAATACGACCTGGATGAGGTCGACAGCCTCGCCGACGTGATCCATGGCCTGTCCGAGCGCCAGACCCGCGCTGCGATCCGCAACTGGCCGAACGGCACCTACAACAGCGAAGTGACGCTGGACGGCTATTTCCCGCCGGTAGTGCTGAAAGCCGCGGTGACCGTGGAGGATGACCATATCCACGTCGATTACGCAGGCTCTTCGGATCAGGTGCTGAACTCGATCAACTGCCGCACCAACTACCGCTATGCCCATACCGCCTATGCGCTGAAATGCCTGCTCGATCCCGAAACGCCGAACAACGAAGGCTGCATCATGCCCTTCACGGATTCGGCGCCGCTGGGCTCGATCCTCAATCCCGAACCCTGGACCGCGGGCAATTCGCGCAACCTGATCGGCCATGTCATCCCCTCGATGATCTTCAAGGCGCTGGAAACCGTCGCCCCGCAAGAGGTGATCGGCGATAGCGGCGGCGCGCCGATCTGGGCCGCCAACTGTGTCGGCCAGCGCGGCGACGGCACGCAATACGGCTCGGTACAGAACTTCCACGGCGGTCAAGGCGGCCGTTCGGACAGCGACGGGCTTGATACGCTCAGCTTCCCCTCGAACTGCAAGGTCACCGCGATCGAGATGTACGAACTGGTGGTGCCTGTGCTGATCGAATGCAAGGAGCTGATCCCGGACAGCGGCGGCGCCGGCAAATTCCGCGGCGGTCTGGGGCAGCGCGCGGTGCTGCGCAATCTGGGCGCCACGCCGATGTCGGTCTACCTGGCCTCGGAGCGTACCCAGGTGCCGTGCTTTGGCGTGGTCGGCGGGCAGGACGGCCGGATCGGCAAGGTCCTGAAGAACGGCGCGCCGCATTTCCCGAAGGGCAAGATCAGCCTGGCCACTGGCGATCGCCTGACGCTGGAAACCCCGGGCGGCGGCGGCTGGGGCAATGCAGCCGAGCGTCCGCGCGATCTGATCGCCGAAGATCTGCGTCTGGGGCTTGTCACGCCTGCCGCTGCGGCCGACATCTACGGCTATCAGCATAAGGAAGCATAGAATGGCCGCAATCCTCACCGGCAAGACAGCAGTGATCACCGGCGCGGGTTCCGGGATGGGGCGCGAAATCGCCCTGTCCCTGGCTGCGGCCGGGGCCCGTGTCGTGCTTTGCGGGCGGCGTGCAGGCCCGCTCGATGCGCTGGCGGCCGAGATCGAGACCACGGGCGGCACCGCGATCACCGCACCGCTCGACATCACCGACAGCGCCGCAATCCGCGCGCTGGTGGCCGAACTGGATGCGCGCTATGGCGGCGTCGATCTCTTGATCAACAACGCGGGCTCCGCCAGCAAGGTGCTGAACGCGCGCTGGCTGTCCGAGGCCGAGTTCCTCTCGACCGTGAACGTCAACCTGACCGCCGTCTTCACCTTCTCGCAGGCGGTTCTGCCGGCAATGCTGGCGCGCGGCGCGGGCACGATCATCACCGTCTCCTCGCTGGCGGCAGTGAACCCCAACCTTCTCGGCGGTGCTGCCTATGGCGCGGCCAAGGCCGGGGTGCGCAATTTCATGGGCTACATGCACAATACCTATCGGCACTTGGGTCTGCGCTCGATCTGCATCCTGCCCGGAGAGGCGGACACGCCGATCCTCAACAACCGCGCCCGCCCGCCGCTGCCCGAAGAACGCGCGCGGATGCTGGCGCCCGAGGATGTGGCGGCGGCAGTGATGCTCTGCGCCACGCTGCCCGGCCGTGCCACCGTGCCCGAGCTGCACATCTGCCCGACCTTCCAGCGCGATATTTCGACCGATCTCGAAATCGCCCGCTGGCAAGGTGCCCCGGCCGACCTGCCGGACCTGCCCGACGCATTCAAAGGAGCCGCGAAATGATCGGAAACAAGCTGCGCGCCCGGCTGAAGGCCGGTGAAGTGCTGACCATGCTGAACACCCATCACGTCTCCTCGGGGCTGGCCCAGCGGATGATCGAAGTGGGCGCCGATGCGGTGTTTCTCGATTGCGAACACGGCATGTGGAGCCATGACGACATTCGCAGTCATGCCCAGGCCGCCCGCTCGGTCGGAGGCGCCGGGATCGTGCGGCCGCATTCGCATGAACGCCCGGTGATGATCCGCTATCTGAATGCCGGGGCGGACGGGCTGATGGTGCCGATGGTCAATACCGCCGAGGAAACCACCGCCATCGTCGAGGCCGTGCGCTATGCATTGCCGCATTCCTACGAGGACCGGCTGGTGATCTGCATGATCGAGACCCCGGAGGCGATCGCCAATCTCGATGAGATGCTGAAGGTCGAGGGCGTCGATGTCTTCTTCGTCGGGCCGTCGGATCTGTCGCAGAACATGGGCTATTCCCCGGCGCTACCCGCGAGCGAGCCACGCCCGGCCGAGGTGGTCGAAGCGATCGAACATGTCTTTGACAAGGTCCGCGCCGCGGGTCTGGCCACCGGCACCTTGGTCCGCGAAGTCGATATCGCGCATTGGACCGACAAGGGCGGCCAGTTCCTCTACATCCACTCCGACCCGTTCTTGCAAGCGGGCATGAAAAAGATGCGGGGGCTGATTTCGGCCTGACCGCAACCGCAGCGCCACTCTTGCGGCCCATTGCCACGTTCTCCTTTGTAGCATGAGCTGAGTTTCAACGGGTCATTACACTCGCTGCGTCCCGGACCGGCCGGGCGAACCCGGATCTGGTTCGGGATCCGGTCCTTCATCGCGCCTACATGGCTGATGATCCCGATCGTGCGGCCCTGCCCCTGCAGCGCCTCCAGCGCATCGATGGCCATGTCCAAGCTGGCCGCATCCAGGGAGCCGAAGCCCTCGTCGATGAACAGCGTCTCCGACAGCGCGCCCCGGCCGCCAAGACCGGAGAGGGCCAGGGCAAGGGAGAGCGAGATTAGGAAGCGCTCCCCGCTGGACAGGGACCGGGTGGAGCGGGTTTCATCCGCCATGTCCTGGTCGATGACATGCAGGGGGCGTTGATGATGTAACCGCCCCCCGACGGCATCGATGTGCCAAGGTTGGTCTGCGACGATCCACAAAGGAGGGCGGTCATGTCGGAGGTAATCACGGTCGGGCTCGACTTGGCGAAGAATGTGTTTCAGGTGCATGGCGCTGACGCTTCGGGGCTTGGTGTTTTGCGCAAGAAGCTGAGACGGGATCAGGTGCTGGCTTTCTTCAGCCGGCAGCCGAGCTGCGTTGTCGCAATGGAAGCCTGCGGTGGCGCGCATTTCTGGGGCCGCGAGATTGGCAAACTGGGCCACGAGGTCCGCCTCATCCCGCCGCAATATGTCCGGCCTTTCGTGAGGCGGCAGCAGCTCAAAGTGCAGGTCCAACAGATGGGGCGGCCTGTTGGACACCTACCCGCAGAACGCTGACAACATCGCCAATACAAGTTCCAGTTCCGACGCTCGCCACACCAGCAGAACCGGCAGGCAGAGCGAGAGCAAGACCATAAGCGGTAGCCAGACCTCTCGTTTATTCGGACGCCCGGTCATGGTGCGGCGGCTGTCAGGGGACCGCGAACGATTGGGCGGTCGTTGATCGGCAGATGAACAATGGCGGCGAGAACGCCAAGCAGGATCGAGATGATCCAGCCTGCCTGATAAGAGCCTGTGGCCTCGAACACATAGCCTCCGGCCCAAACACCGAAGAACGACCCAAGCTGATGGCTGAAGAACAGGAAGCCGAACAGGGTAGCGATGTAGCGCACCCCGAAAATCTGTGCGGTCAGCCCATTGGTCAGAGGCACCGGGCCGAGGAACAGGAACCCGAGGACGACCGAGAACACAAAGACACTCGGGGGGCTCAGCGGCACGGTGATGAACAATGCGATGGCGATGCTTCTAGCCAGGTAGATGGCGGCAAGAAGGTGCTTCCGGCTCATCCTTCCGCCCCAGAAGCCGAAGAGATAGCTGCCGATCACGTTCATCAGGGCGATCAGGGCCAGCGCTGTGACCCCATCCGAGGCGCTCATACCGTTGTCAGTCAGGTAGGACGGGAGGTAGGTCGCCGCGAAGGTGAGCTGGAAACCACAGGCGAGGAAGCCGATGTTCAGGAGCCAGAACCCGCGATGCGAAAACGCCTCCGCAATGGCGGCTGACATCGGCATGGGCGACACAGATTCCCCAACAGGCTGCGCCTTAGCCGCCCGGTCCCGCAGCGGGAACACAAGCAGCAGCAGGAAGGGCATGACGACAGCAAGGATCAGAAGGGCGTTCATCCATCCCCATGTGCCGATCAGATTTTGTGTCATCGGCACCAAAGCGAACTGGCCCAGCCCGCCAATTGCGCTTGCAAGGCCGAGCGCCCAGCTTCGGCGCTGCGGGGGCATGAGGCGGTTGATCGCCCCATAGACCACACCAAAGGTCGTGCCCGCCTGCGCGATGCCGATGCAGATGCCCGCGCTCATCACGAAGAGCGGCACAGTCGTCGCCTGCATCATCCCAAGAAGACCGATGGCATAGAGCAAAAGCCCGGCGATGATCACCTTGGTCGAGCCGAACCGATCCGCGACCATCCCGGCGAAGGGTTGCGCGATCCCCCATGTCAGGTTCTGCACCGCCATCGCCAGCGCGAACGTATCGCGCGACCATCCGCGATCCATGGAGACAGGCAAAAGGAACAGGCCCTGCACATGGCGAACGCCAAGCGCCATGCCCATGATAAGACCGCCTGCCAGGATCGGAAACCACAAGCCGGACGGCCAGCGATGGCCATCTGCGGCAGGCTCAGCCATCCGCGTCATCAAAATCTCCTAATATCGACAGTCGCCGTCCTTCTGCCTGTCGGTAGAGGACGGGCTTTTCAGGGGCCGGGCTTCGGCCCGAGCTTGTAGGTTTCGCGCTCGTCGGGGAATGCGCCCGAGCGGACATCATCTGCATATTGGGTGACGGCCTTCTCGATCAGGCCGCGCATGTCGCCATAGCGGCGCACGAATTTCGGGGTCCAGTAGAACAGGCCCAGCATGTCGTCGGTGACGAGGATCTGACCGTCGCAAACATTGGACGCACCGATCCCGATGGTGGGCACGCTGACCGAAGCCGTGATCTCGGCCGCCAGATCGGGCGTCACGCCTTCGACCAGTATGGCGAAAGCTCCGGCCGCATCGACGGCGCGGGCTTCGGCAAGGATGCGCCCGCGCTCATCCGCCGTGCGCCCCTTGGCCTTGAACCCGCCCTCGACGTTCATCGCCTGCGGACGCAAACCGATATGGCCCATGACCGGGATGCCGCGCGACACCAGAAAGGCGATGCTTTCCGCCACACCTTCCGAGGCTTCGACCTTGACGGCCGGACATCCGGTTTTGCGCAGAATCTTCGAGGCGGATTTGAATGCCTGATCCGGCCCGCGCTCATAGCTGCCAAACGGCAGATCGACCACGACCAGCGCATGTTCGCTGCCGCGCATCACGGCCTGAGCGTGCAGGATCATCATGTCCAGCGTGACGCCGACAGGGCCAGGCAATCCGTGCAGCACCATGCCGACCGAATCCCCGATGAGCAGCAGATCGCAATGCGGGTCCAGCAGTTCGGCAACCGGCGTTGTATAGGCTGTCAGGCAGACGATCTTTTCCCCGCCCTTGCGGGCACGGATTTGCGGGACGGTGATGCGGCTGCTTTTGGACTGCTTTGACATGATCTGATCCTTTCGCCGAGTTCAGCCCTTGCTCAACCAGTCTGCGATCCGGTCAACGCCTTCCGAAACGTCCTCCTTCGTTCCGGCGAAGGAGATGCGTATATGGTTTTTGCCGCGCAGGCTGTCGAAATCCACACCGGGTGCGACAGAAACGCCGGCCTCTGCGAGCAACCTGTAGGCGAAGCTCATGCTATCATCCGTCAGATGGCTCAAATCGGTATAGATGTAGAAAGCGCCATCGGCAGGGTGGGACTTGCCAAGGCCGATTTCCGGCAGGCGCTTCAGCAGCAGGTCGCGGTTAGCGGCATAGCCGAGCTTGATCGCCTCCAGCTCTTCGGTCGCATCGAGCGCGGCGGTCGCGGCGATCTGGGACAGGGCATTGACGCTGAGCGCGATGTTCTGCGCCAGACATTCGACCGTGCGCGTCATTGCGGCAGGAACCACCATCCAGCCAATGCGCCAGCCAGTCATGCAATAGTATTTCGAGAAGCTGTTGATGACGATCACATCGTCCGAGAAGGCCAGGGCGCTTTGCGTCGGGAAGCCATAGACGAGGCCGTGATAGATTTCGTCCATGACGAGGCGGATGCCGAGATCGCCGCAGGCACCCACGAGCGCACCCAGATCCTCGGGCGAGATCATAGTGCCGTTGGGGTTGTTCGGGCTGGCAACGATTAATCCCTTGAGGGGTTTGTCAGCCTGCACCTTCGCCAGCATCTCCGGGGTGATGGTCCAGCGGGTGTCCTCGGTCGTGGGAATCTCCACCACCTCAAGCCCGAGCGCTATCAGGATATTGCGATAGGCCGGATATCCGGGCGTTGGCAGTCCGACCCGATCACCCACATCGAACAACGACAGGAAGGCCAAGTTGAACGCAGCCGAGGACCCGGTGGTGACGACAATCCGTTCAGCAGGAACATCCAGACCATGGGTGTCGGCATAATATCGGGAAATGCGCGCACGCAAGACGGGAGTGCCGAGGGCTTCGGTATAGCCGATACGGCCGTGCTCAAGGGCAGCCGATGCTGCGGCACGGGCGAGCTTCGGCGTTGGAGCGCCCGGCTCGCCGACGGCAAGATGGATGATCGAGCGCCCTTCACGCCGAAGCCGGAATGCCTCGGCCATCACGTCCATGGCGCGAAACGGCTCAACCGCGCTGCGCTGAGATAGAAATGTCATGTTCGTCGACCTCTGAACTCGGGGGGCGGGCGGCAAATGATGGTATCCAGATGATGCCGCCGCGCCATTTGCATTGATGACAATTCATATACACCACGAACAGAATGAATGGGTTGCGTTGTCAGAGCTTATTTTATGCTATACTGGCATCCGAGGAAGATTTCCATCACATGAGCGCAATCAGATGCCACAGGCAATGGACTCGATAGATCGCGCCATACTGCGCACGCTGCAACGTGAGGCGAAGATTCAAAACATCGAACTGGCCGAGCGCGTGGGCCTGTCTCCATCGCCCTGTCTGCGTCGCGTCCGCCTGCTCGAAGAAGCGGGTGTCATCGAGCGCTACGCCGCGCAACTCAACGCGGCGAAAGTTGGGATGGGCCTCACCGTGTTCGCGCGTGTCTGGGTAAAAGGGCCGGATGAGGAGACAATCGCGTCTTTCGTCGAGGCCATCATGAAACTGCCCGAGATCATCGAGTGTCACATGCTGTCGGGCGATTGCGACTTCCTGCTGAAGATCGTCGCCGCCGACCTCGATGCCTACCGGCGGTTCCGGGTCGAGCAACTCGGGCGGATCAAGAGCATCAGGGATATCAAGTCCGATATACCCATGCAGAAAATCAAAGACACGAGTGAACTTCCGGTCTGAATACAAGCGGGGGCTCGCGTTGCTATGGCGGCAATCATTTCGGTTCAAACGGTGCTAGCCGTGGTCGCCATCCCGCTCGCCATCCTCGCAGTGCAGGCCATGCAATGATGGATGCTCTCGCCGGTCGATCCGTCGAGCTGGTCGTACTCGATCCTTGCCGTCATGCCGAAGCATTCCACCTTGCCTCGCATGGCGCGGAGAAAGACGCACTGTGGCAATTTCTAAGAGATGGGCCATTCGCCAACGGGCAGGCCCATCAGGAACACCTTGCTCGCCTCTGCGCTTCCGATCAATTCTCCGGCTATGTCCTCTTTCTTCCCGCCTTGCAGCGGACACGAGGGGGAACGGAATCCCTGTTCCTGTTGATGCGCCATGCGTTCGAGACGATGAAACTTCGACGGTATGCGTGGCGCTGCGATAGCCGGAACGTGAAGTCAGAACGTGCTGCCCTGCGTTTGGGGTTCCGGCAGGAGGGGCACTTGCGGCAACATATGATGGTGAAGGATCACAACCGCGACACGTTGATTTTCTCACTGCTCGACATCGAATGGCCGGGCATAAAGGCCGCGCTCACGGCATGCCTTGCCGATAAGAATTTCGATGCACAAGGGAACGTCCGACGAAGTTTGGATGAAATAAATCGCCACATGACACCGCTGATCTAGGCTCCAGACCCATTGATTTCAGGCTTCTGGCGTGATTCAGGCTCCGCAAGGAGATCTGATCGATGAGCAATCTTTACTGGCTGAGCGAGGCGCAGATGGAGCGCCTCAAGCCGTTCTTTCCCACGAGTATCCGAAGGTCGGAAAACAGTCCGGGGGACTGTTTTCCTGAGGATGGGCGAGCCCCGCGTCGATGATCGTCGCGTGCTGAGCGGCATAATCTTCATCAATCGCAATGTGTTGCGGTGGTGCGATGCGCCGAAGGAATATGGCCTGGCCAAGACCCTCTACAACCGTCGGAAGCGCTGGAGGTAAGTGGCAAACGCCATTGGTCTGAGTGCAACCACGAACACGGGGTCTTCGCCCGGATCATGGTCGGCCTGGCCGCCCAGAGCGCCGAGCTGAGCTGCTGCCGGTTTCGTGGACAGCAGGTTAAGCTAGCATATCGCGGGCCTCGAACTCCATCGGGCTGAGG
>NZ_JBGQOG010000028.1:0-38442 GCF_052113705.1 Phaeovulum sp. W22_SRMD_FR3
CGGATGCTCCTCTCTCCACCTTTGCTCGCCACAATAGCGGCGGTTTGGCGGGAAGGCAGTTCATCCCATTAGCTCACGTGTACCTCATTAGATAATGCCCTCACATGGTCTTGAAGCGTCAGCCATAAAGCTCTTCCCATGCAGCTACTTGCTCGCGCAAAACGTGAAGCATCATCTCGAAGTCTCCAGGCCAATCGGAAAACGCCTTTGCCTTGAGGCGTTCTAGGGTCTCTGAGGGCATTGCTGCGTGCCCAAACTCAAAGAACGCCGGAGCTGCTTCCATTTGGCCTTTAAACACATGAACTTGCATCTCAAAATCCTCAGGCCATTCCCCAAGCGCCTTGTTCATGCAGTCTTTGATTATAGGGTTCTCTTGATCAAGCTTTGTCAGGTATAAGATCATCTGTTCGGCGGCAGAAGTCTGCTGCTGGATCACGTGCCGCTGCATCTCGAAGTCGTCCGGCCATTCCAAAGTTGCCTTTCTTTTAATGATGCCCATTATTTCGGTAGAAAGTGCCATGCCAATCCCTCGCACAATCTCATGCGTGCGAAAAGATCACCCTTTAAATCTGCTTTGCAAGGCTAAAGGTTGCCAAAGAGCTATCGTCGGCCACTTCGTCCGCTCTGCCAACATTGGGCCGCCGGAACATGCTGCATGATGCCACCGATGGCCGCTTCGGGGAAGCCGCACCGCAGCGCAAGCACGCTCTCGACAGTCCGCAAAGGGCCGTTCGCGTAGGGCAAGTTTTTCTGCACACGCAAAATGCTGCGGGGCGGCATTGGTTAAAGAGGGCTCGAAGCGGCCATTCGCTGCAATTTGTCCAAGCGACGGCAACGCGGTCTGGATCATCACAGGCGAGCATTCCCCACACGCCCAGATTGTGCTATGTTCCCTTTTGGTTTCATTTTCCCGCCACGACCGTTGGTCTTGGCGGCGCTTTGCGTATTTTGCTGTGGAAGGAGCGATCATGTCGATCGACAAGAGCAGACCAGCTTTCCCGCGCCTGCCCGGTGTCACCCGGGCGGCCGAGATCCGCGTGCCGTCTGTTGAGACGAATGAAGCACGCCAGCGCCACCCTTTGGGGCTGACGCTGGCGCTGGCCGGACTGGCCGTGGGGCTGTCGGTTTGGGCGCTCTTCACGCCCGCCGTTTGGGTGTTGGCTGGGTTCTCGGGCTACCTGTTTTTGCTATCGTGCTTGCCGCCCGCTGACATGTCAGAAAGTTTGCTCGGCAGGAAAAGCGTAAGTGATCTGGAAATGACGCCCGGAACTTTCGAGTATCGGCAATTGCGGCAGGACTGGTACTGAGGGGGTAGGCAAGCCTACCCCCTTCCCTGCACTTGCCCCGTGAACACATGGCCGCCGATTGAGACCGGCACCGTGTCCCGCGAGGCTGTCTCCCCCTGCAGCCAGCCGGGGATCAGGTTTTTCTGATAACCCTGATCTACCAGCGCCTGCATCCCGGCTGGCGAGTAATAGTGCGTTGCGCCTTCGGTGAAGTCTGGCACATAGCCGCCCATGACGGCATCGACCACATAGGCCGCTTGCTCATAGGCCGGATCGCCGGGGTTGTGTTTCGAGACCAGATGATTGCCCGAGCCGTCAGTGTTCCATGCCGAGAACTGGTTTCTCTGCAAACTGACTGCCCCCACGGAATCCGGGAAACGCGCGTCTTCGCTGCGATTGCGGATCACCATCGCCACAGCGGCCTGCCCTTCCATGCCTTCGCCGGAGGCTTCGCCCAGGACGGTGCGGATCATCACGTCACGCTCTTCTGGTGAGAACTCCTTTTTCCGCATCGGGGTCGGGTAGATCGCGGCATTCCTGTTTTCCGGCGACGAACCTAGCTCGTCGCCATCAACGAAAGGGCGGCCCGTCACTTTCTCGAACTTGTCGGGATTGGAGTCGTAGAAGTCGAGAGCGGCCCCCCGCGTGGTCCATGCCTCCGGGTTCGCCGCCTGCAGGGCAGCTCGCTCATCCGAATTGATATTGAGCATCCTTTCCACCCTGCCCCACATCGCCTGCGGCACGTTTTGCGCGGTCCCTGCGCGAACGCTCGTTACCGTGTTCCCGTAGTCCGTCCCCACCTCGGCAGTTTGGGCATTTTGATACCCGGTCCGGGCGTTGGTATCGGACTGCGCATCGGTCTCGTAGCCGGAGATCGTCTCGGTCGCGTTGTCCCGCATCTGGTCGATGTTGACGGTTCTGGGCGGCTGGTCGCCACCGCCGAACGTAGCCTCCCGCGCGGGCTCTTTGCGGAACGCGGCGGGGTCCATGTCCACGGAATAGCCCGCAGTGGGATCGCTTGGGGCATCGGCCACCACCTGATCGGTGATTTTCGAGACGATCGAGCCGACGACCGCGCGGCTTTCCGCAACTTCGGCATCGGTTTTTGGGTTGAGGATCTGGCTGACGGCCAGCGGGCTTTCGCCGCGTGCCTGCAATTCGCCGGCAACCATCTGGTTGAGATTGGTGTCGAGCGACGATCCGGCGCTTTCCACATAGCTTTGCGCCCGGGCGTAGCTTTCGGCCTCTTCCATGCGGCTGATGTAGGTCTGCGCCAGGCGCTCACCTTCATCGAGGTTGAACCGGCGTTCTTCGCCCGCGGTGGTCTGGGTGCCATCATTGGTCGACCCACTGGCCGAGGCACGCGAATTGCTCATCTTGGCAACCTCGGACGAAAGGCCACTGGATTCAGCAGCTTTGGCGATTTCGGTCCAATTGCGGTTTTCACCGCCCAGAAGGTTCATGTTCCCGTCCAATGTCCCCGAGGCACCATTCCCAAAAGCTTTGGCGCCCACTCCTACATTGCCCGCAATGCCAAGCCGCATCGCTTGGTCGGTCGTGATCCCATGCTGCTCTGCGAAGTCCTGCACGCGGCTATAGGATTGCGAGACGGCGGTTTTTTCGGAACTGGACATGTCCCAGCCATAGCCTTTGCTGCCCGCTTTTCCGATGGAAACGGATTCCCCGAAACTGGTCAGCTCGCTCGCGCCTTGCGAGATGTAGCTGCCCAACTCACGCGCGGCACTTGAGGCGGCGACCTTCGAGCTTTCCGCGCGGCTGGAAAGCTCGCTGCGCACGGCGGCGCTGGCCTGCGAGGTGATACCACCGCTCGACACGGCCGAGCCGGGCGCATAGCCAAAGCTGCCGTCCATGTTGCGGGTGGCAATTCCGCCTGTGTCGAAGGTCATGGTCTCCCGGCCAACATCGACCACGGAAGACATGTTCATCTTGTTGCCGGCATAGTTGTTCATGCTCATATTGCCGAGCCCGATCGAGCCGGTGGCGGCTTCGCGCCCGGTTTCAATGGCGGCACCTTGCGAGACGTTCAGCATCGAGGTTGCCATGCCGGTCATCCGGTTCGCGCCGAACATGATCGCGGTGGCAAGGAAGGGCACCGACATCATCAGGAAACCGGCGACGGTGCCGACATCCTGTTCCACCGCGCGAATGCCAAAATGGTTGGCCCAACTGAGCACCACATCGTTGACAGAGCCATCGGTCGTGACCGCCCCCGCACTTCGGTAAAAGCCGGTCGATGCCTTGATAACGATGGAATGCAGGATCGCGCTCAGCGGCTCCCATGCGGCCAGCCAGACGAACCCGCCCATGTAGCCCTTGAGAACAGCCGGGGCGAGCGGGGTCATCATCATCAGCGCCGCCAGCGGGAAGGCCGCATAGTAGAGCGTTTCAAAGACGATTTTCAGGAGCGGCACCCATTTGGCCGCATTGGCACCAATGGCCGAGTAGCTGGACCGGGTTTGAATGTCCGCCCGTGCCACCTGATAGATGTCCATCGCGGCCGAGTTTCCGGAATTGGCGATGAACCGCATCATCCCGTCATCGAGGGCGTTCACATACATCGCCTGTTTGACGGTGTTGACGGCCGAGGCCGAGGACATCGCCATCATGTTCTGGAAATCGCCCAGCGTGCCCTTCAGCCGGTTGATGTTGGCCGCACCGGCACCTGTCCCGCCCTGGAACAGGCTCGCGGCCTTCTGCGCAAAAATGACATCCACATCGGCTGTGACCGAGGCGCGCACATCACTCCACGCCTCTTTGCAGACGCGGGTTTCCCCGGCGACGACATCATAAAACGCCATCGAGGACGGCATGTTTGTGCCGATGAAGTTTTCCAGACCGCCGCTCGTCGCCACCATTTCCAGATCCATGTGGCCGAGGTTTGTCGCGTCGATCACGCAGTTCTGCATGAAGTTCACAAGGTTCTCGTGGATCTTCGGCGTCACAGCGCGCCAGGTTGACGCCTGCGACAGCAGCGATGCCCCGAACATGATGCCGTTTTTCTGATAGGTCAGATCGGTGGGCGTAGACATCAGCGTTTCCATCTGCCCGGTCAGGTAATAGCTGATCGCAGAGGTATAGTGCCCGACCATCGCGACCGGCGTTGGCACATTGTCCACCAGCCCGTAAATCGGCAGCGCCCCACTGGTTTTATCGACAATTACGACCGTGGATTTCGGGCCGAGCGTCAGGCCCATCACCACGATCATTGTCAGCACATATTTCAGCGAAGAGCCGATACTTCCGCCCATCGCCATGTTGATCCCGGCCCAGGCGACACCAACAATCACCCCGATCGACAGGAGGTTGCGGAAGTTGCCCGAGGACGTATAGGCCGCGAGCATGTTGAACGTGTCATAGAGGTAGTAGCCACCGCCGGTGGTAAAAATCTCCCACTGCATGTCAGCCCCCCTGCCCCATCATCGAGGCAAAACGCGACGATGAACTTGCCGACAGCATGGCCTTGTGCAGCTGCAGTTTTTCCAGCGCCGAGAGCGCATCGGCGTATTTTTCCGCCGCCTGCCTGCGCAGCGCGCCAAAACCGTTCTGCGTTTGCCGGGTCGTCTCCTGATACTCGCCCAGAATGTCGCCGAACGTGTCGATGTTCGAGGCACTGCGCTGCATTTCAGTGACGCCCTCGTTCATGTAGAGCATCGCCAGCTCGACGGCGACCAGCTCCGACAAGAGCGCGATTTCGTCATCCACGAACTGATACTTATAGGCCCGCGCCGTTTTCAGGGTCTCATAGACCGGGGCGGAGGTCAGGTTGATGATTCCGGTCATCGCCGGGGTCAGAGCGGTATCGTCGCGGATCGCGTTGGACAGCGCGCGCACCGTCTTTTCAACCATGCCGAAATAGGCCTTGTCGGCCGTGATCGTGACGTTTTGCCAAGTCGGGTTCAGGCAGTCCACACGCTCGTCGCATTTCAGGACCGGGATGGTCCCGCCTTCGACCAGCATCTGCAGCATTTGTGGATTATACGCCCGTGGGGCCACAACCCGGTGCTTGGGGCCTTCGTCGTCATTGGCGGCACCGCGCGTGATGATGGTGCCGGTGAAGGACATGAACAACTCGCCAATCTCCGGGTTCGAGGACAGAAAGCCGTTTTTCTTCACCGCGCGCCACGCATAGTTGATGTTGATCGGCACCTGGTCTTTCAGGCTGCCATTGGCTTCGGAAAGTGTCTGGTTCTGCTTGCCTTCTGCGCCGCAGCCGTGGCGGCGGGCCACCGCATCGGCAAATTTTCCGTTCATGCCGCCGACCGTCTGGCAAATGTGCTGCGATGCGCCGTCCATCTTCGGCCAGAGCGAGCCGACCAGCATCTGACCGGCCTCACAGCTGTTGATGCTCATCGAATTGACCTGCTGCAGCAGGTCGCGCAGCTTTGCCACTTGCTCGGCAACAGCCGGTGACAGGCTTTCCAGTGCCAGCTCGAACGCAAAGCTCGATGCGTTCTGCATGATCCCTTCCATCAGGTAGATCATTTCCTCTTTCGAGATGAAGGAGAAAGACCCGCCGAAAATGTCGATACCGCCGCAGCCGGCGCGCACCGAGGGCAGCTGGATCTGGGTCAGGGCCGCGTTGCGGGGCTTCGTGCGCATGTAGAGCGACCCCAAGGTGACATAGCCGCCGAGCTGGCCGTTATAGGCTTGCGGGCGCGTGACATTGACCGAGCCGCCCGTGCGCTCCCAGAAGTTCTTCAGGTCGCTGCCGAGATCCGCCGCTTGCGTCGCGGTGGCAAAGCAGGCCGCGGCGGTCAGGGCCGCGAGATTTGCGGGGAGTGTTTTCAACAATTTCATCACGTTCAATACCTTTCACCGGCGGGAATTTTCGTCACGACATGAACCCGCTCCAGGATCACGTCTTCGGTCAGCAGGCCGCCGCCCAGCGGCTCCACGATGCCCGCTTGCGGTTCGACCAAGGCAATGAAGGGCCGGGGATGCTCAAGAAGGCCCAGCTTTTTCAGCTGGCCGGTGTCCACCACCGCCTCCGGGAACAGCGGATGAAATGATCCGTCCACCGTCACAACAATCGGCTCGATGCCGAAATTTGCCTGCATCCGCTTGATGACTTCGAGCTGCGGCGTGCAGAGGCCGCAGATTGCCGAGTCCTCCACCACAACCATGAAGCCGAGATTGTCAGCCGCCTCTTTCAGCGAGGTCTCGCGCGCCACACGGATCTGGTCTTGATAGACCGCGCCGCCCATCTGGCTCATCGGGAAGCGGGTGTTGATGTCGAGCGCAGGCGATTTGAACAAAACCCGCTGCCACTGATCGGTAAAGGCCGAAGCCATGCCCGACATGCGCTGTTGCGCCTCCATGTAGTCCTGCAGGTTTTCCGGTGTCGGTTCGAGGACCGCCCGGTACTTGATTTCATCGAGTTCCTTGCGAAACTCTTCGATCTGCTCCGTGTAGGACTTTGGCTTTTCCGGCGCGGCGGGGGCGGCGGGCGCAGCCGGAGCCTCCGCCGGTTGGTCCGGGGCCGGTTCCTCTTTTTCCGGATCGCAGTAGAAGTTCCAGCCGGTGGTGATGTCATCGCGGCAATAGCCGAAGTCCTCCGACCCGGCCGCCAGCACCGGGACCGGCAGCAAAGCAGCCGCCAGCACCGTGCCGAGCATCAGGTGTCGGTGCAGTTCAGACATAGCCTGCCTCCTGCGCCTGGGTCAGGAACGCCCGGATCTTGGACAGATAGGCGCGCGGGTTCTTGAACCCGGTGATCTTGCCGATCAGGGTCTGCGTCGGCAGATGGACGAAGAGCAGCGTCGGGATTTCCACAACATCCTTGGCAAACGGATGCCCGCGTGCATCGACAAAATCAGTATAGGGCGGGATTTCCTTGCCATCTTTCGAGGCCACGAGCACCGGCAGTTCAGCCGGGCCCGCCGCCGCGAAGAGCGTGCCGGAGGCGGATTTGCAGAACGGGCACCAGCTCGCCCCGACAAGGATCAGGCCAATCGAGCTTTCGCCAATCGCTTGCGCCCCGGCAGGCAGGAAAGACACCAACGACAGCATGGCGGTGCCAATCAGGAGTTCACGGCGTTTCATCGTCTTAATCCCCATCTGTAATTTGCCCCGAGGTCAGGCTGAGCCGGTCACGCAGGTAGTCGGTCACCATGGCGGTCGTGGGCACGTTGGCGTCGTTCATCATGTCTTCGAAGGCTTCGGAGAGGTCGATCTGGTCCCAATCGAGGTTGCCAATCTCATCGAGGGGCAGCCCCGCGCAGTTCGGGTCTTTGACGCTGCCCCAGCCGGTTCCGGCAAGGCGGCGGATTTCCTTCTGAAACACCATCCCGAGCTGGCTGTTGAAGGTGCAGTAGGAGCGGCGCTTTTGCAGGCAGACGCCCAGCACGCGCTTGGCGCAGTAGGTGCCGATATAGACCGCCGCTTTCGCCTGAATCCGGTCCATCAGCGTCAACTCGCTTTCCGAGCAATCGCCGAGGATGCCGTTCGCCCAGCCGCTGTCTTTGCAGCAATTGATCGTGCCGAGCGCGCCGACCTTGCAGTTGCGCGCAGCACCCGCAAAGAGCTGCACATCCTGCATATCAACGGATTTTTCGCTGTCCTTCGCCGCCTCATCAAGCATGGTCAGCCAGGCCGAGGCATTGGCGAAATCGGTATTCGGCTCGTCAACGATGCCTTCGCAGAGATCCCCGACGCAGACATTGGAGGCGGTGCAGCTTTCCGGCAGTTCCATGCCGCCGCCGCAGCGATAGCCATATTCCCAATGCAGGCATTCACCGTTGTCCGGGTTGGACGGATCGTCATAGCTCAGGCAGGTTTGCGAAATCACCTTGCAGGAGCTGTCGGTTTTGAAGGGGCCGCAATCGGTGTAGCTTCCGGCCTCACTGTCGATGCAGGAGTAGCTTTTCTCGTATTGCCAGCAGTCGCGCGAGATTGGGAACCCGTTTACGGTACGGACCTGTTTTCCCGCCGTGCAGACGGTTTCGCCTGCAATGCAGCCTTCCTCCGCCGGATCAGGGTTGCAGGAATTGACCAGCTTGTCTTCGATCCGCTCGATGGTCGAGCTGACGTGGCGTGCCGGGGCATAGTCGGTCAGGTCATTCGAGCAGGCATAGGTCAGGCGTTCCAGATCACAATCGGCCATGGTGCCTGCGAGACAGTTCCGGGCCGTTTGCGCGCAGGACTGCGCTTCCTGCAACGCACCACATTGAGCCACGGACGTGCAGCGATAATCCCGCTGATATTCAAGGCAACGCGGCTGCGCCGGACAGGTGCGATAGACGCCGGACCACGCGCCTTCGGTCTGGATTTCCAGCCGCGTATAGGTGCAATCCCCGATTTTGACGCCGGGGGTCCGGGAGCCGAGATTTTCACCGGCCCAGGTCAACTGCCCTGCAGCGGTGCCTTTGCCCTTCCAGCCGTAGAATTTCGGGTTGCTCTTCCCGGCATAGAGCCCGCCATCACTTAGACCGACAAAGGCCCCGGCAGGCGGTTCGCGGGTCTCAGCTTCGCGAAAACGAGAAGCTTGAACGCGCTTATAGACAAAGGTCCCGCTTAATGGGGCCCCGGCCTCGTATGTCCAACCATTGACCTTCACAGTTGCAGGGGGGTCCCGGCCATCGGCCTCTGCGATCACGGCTCCTTCCCAATACAATTTCCATTTGGTGAAAAAAATGCTGCCGCGCCAACCAAACTGCTCATCCTCATACAATCCACCTTCAGCAGGTTCCCGCACAGAAAGTTCCTGCCACGCGAGGCATTGCTCCCCCGTCACGCTGCATTGCACGCCCGGCTGGCTGTCCGGCAGCACGGCGGGATCACATGCGCCCGACAGATCGGTTTCGCAGCGCACGGTCGTATCTTCGCGCGTGATGTCACAGCGCCAGGTATCGAGGCGGTCAATCTCGACCACCCGATCAATGCGGCAGCCCACGTCCTTGATATTGGCGTGCACGTCGCAATAGCGCTCAAAGGGTTCGAGGACTGAGAAGTCCGAGAAATTGCAGGCCGGGTTTTCCGTGGTGTCGGCGGTGAAATACTGCCCGGCAATGTCTTCGGCATTCACCGTCGCCGTGTCGGCATTGACGATGCCGATGTAATCGGTCCCGAGGTCATATTTCGGGCGCAGCTCCACGCTGTCCATCATGTCCGTATAGGCGCCGGAAGCGGAATTGCCGCCCGCGATGGCTTCTTTGGTTTTCGCGTCGATGTTGCCGTTGTTGATCCCGGTTTCAGGGGTATCGGTGCCGTCATAGATCGGCAGGTTCTGATCAATGCCGCCTTGCGTGAAGACGGACGAACCGGCGCCGATCTGCGCGGCAGCACCCGCCTCTTTCGCGCGCGCTGTCGGGTTGAACGTATCCTGCGCCGAAGCCGGCAGGACCAGCGCCAGCGAGGATGCGGCAAAGAGAAGGGCACGCGGGATCATCATGGCTTTTTCTCCGCCAAGGCGCGGGCCACCTGCGGCGCAGCCCCCTTGCCCGCCGCAATGATGCGCAGCGCGGTTTCCACCGGAATGTTGCCGCTCAGGCGGTCATGCAGCGGAACAGGATCGGTCTCGCAAGCCGGGGTCTCACAGACATCGAGGCTGTCTGCCAGCACCACCAGAACCGGGACGGAGGTGATGTCAAAGCGCCGGAACAGGGTCGGATCAATCGCGAAGGCTTCACCAACCTCATCCTCACCGAACACCTCTTCCAGCTTTGCCCGCGTGTCGAACACCGAGTTGTTGACGAAGCCCCGGAACACGATGGTCAGCCCGTATTCGGTGGCTTCCTGCATCATCTGGCGCAAAGATTGCGCGGGCATCGAGAAGCTGGCGAAGAGAATGGCTTCCGTCTCCGCGTATTTTTCCTCGTCGCTCTCCGGGATCTGCTCGTCTTCGGCACGCAACAGCGCCCGCACACGCGGATCGTTCAGCGCGCGCGTTCTGATCCCTTCAAGATCCTGGATTTCAACGCCCTCTTGCGCGTTCTGAATCGTCAGCTCTTCGGCCAGCTCGTCGCCCCGGCGCTCCGCATCGCGCACGATGCTCTCGATGGGCACCCGAATTTGCCCGGTCGCCCCCGGCGCATAGGTCGCCTTCGGTTCTTCCGGCACTTCCTGAGCATGAACCGGGCCCGTTGCGGTGCACGTCATCGCGCCGATCACGGGCATTGCCGCGACAATCAGAGCGCGCAGCAATTGCGCTTGCGCCACATGAGCCATCCGAAGCTCTCCCCTTTATATGGATATTCCCGCATTGAATCGACCATCTGCGTGCTGGACCCGAGCGGGCCGCAGGCATAGCGGCCACTGGTCGCAGCACGCGGCCGCGTCACCTGCAGGCGGTATTGCGATTTCTTGATGATGGGCGCGACGCGTGGTGTGCAGAGCGCCGAGCTGCCGGAACTGGTGTTGCGCGCGAGGCCAAGCCGGTGCTGTCGCGCGATCATTTTCGCGGTGACGGTCTCGGATGCCTGAATGCCCCCGTAATGCGCGTTGGAATCCCCGGTGATCGGATACATGCCGCCCTGACAGCCGTTGCACCAAAAGAGCTTATCGAGGGGCAAATTGCCGCTGGAAGAGCGCACACAATCCGCCGCGCAGGCGGCCTGTGCGATGGGATTGGCGAACAGGATCGCCTCGGGGTTGATGATGTTGTTCAGCTCAGGATCCTGCCAGAGCGGATCAAATTCGCTGATATAGGCCACGTCGAACGCGGTGCTTTCCAGACAAAGCCCATCCACAACAGTGCCGAGCCAGCTGATCAGCGGGTAATAGTAATAGTGGACCTGCCACTTGCTGCCGGTTTGGTCGCCGTCTTTGCTCGTCACCGATGATTTTCCGATGGAGAACAGGCCGAGATCCGCCTTGAAGCCCATGTTGACGAAGCAGCCGGCCTCGTTCGACACATCCGTCAGCCGCGCCGGTTCCCAAAGGCCAATGGCGAGGCCAAGCCGCGGCGGCACACCGGGGCAAATGCAGACCGGCAGCGACGGGTTGGAGGTGTCGGGCCGCTTGTTCAGCACCCGGATCGCACCGATGGAGATCGGGAAAATGCAATCCCAGCAGACTTCGGTGATCGGGTTGAGGAATTTCGCATTGCATTTGGCCCAGACCTCTTCACCGAAGACGGTCAAGCTGAGGGCCAGGACAAGGATCATGCCAAAGCGCTTCATTGCTCTGCCTCCTGCACGGGGATTTCTTCGATCAGCAGCACCGGATCGGCGCGGGTGATCAGCGTCGGCAAGCGTTCGATCCCGAAGCGGTTGACGATGACGCCTTGCTGGTCGAACCAAAACCGCCGCCCATGCGTCCGCGACAGATCAAGCGGCGCGCCTTTGGCGATGACGATCAGCGTGTCCATTTCGTCGCCTTCGGACAGCGCAAAATCCACCTGACCCGGCGCGTCCCCGTCGATCACCACGATCCGCTTGGAAAAGCCGGAATAGTTCAGCGGGTTCACCACAGTCCCGGCCTGCGCAAAAATGCGCCCTTCATGGTCGGTCAGATCGCGGTCGAGGGTGATCGAGGGGTCAAACTCGAATGCCAGATATTCTTCCGCAGGCGGCAGGATCGCCCCGGCCACCGGGCGGTTGAGATAGTCGCGGGTCCGGTCCTGCATGTCCCGTTCCATCTGTGCCATGCCGCCATTGGCTTCCATCGCCTGGAAGCGGGACAGGATTTCTTGCAGAAAATCCGGCTCCGTGATCGGGAATACCGTGCCATAGGCCCCGAAGTTTTTCGCAGCAGCAGAGCTGGCAAGCGCGCCCGCCAATGCCGCCGCCAGGATCACTGCGCGCTGCGTGCGTCGGCCCATGCCTGCAACTCCTTCCAATTGGGAATGAGATCGGTCCCGACACCAATCGCGACGATGCTCTCTGTGCTGAAAAGCCCCACGGTGGCATAGCGGCTGTCGAGGCTGTCAGGGCTGGTCCCGAAGGCCGCAACCATGCCCTCGGGGATCACCCCCTCGGGCAGAGCCGGGGCGAAGGGCTTTCCGTCGCGCAGGGCAATCTCAAAGCATTCGCCGCGCAGGCAGACATTGCCCGCAGTGTCGTGGGTGATTTCGTCGCCGGGCAGACCTTTGACTTCTTTGGTGAAGTAGAAGCCTTTGAAATGGTCAGCATAGGCGGCGGGCGGCGTCGCCGCGATGATCGCGCCATGCCAGAGCATCCGGGGCCAGCCCCACATGACAAAGGCATTGTCGGCCAGCGATGACGAGCCGTTGAGGTTGATGCGGACGGTGCTGAGCGTCCAGAAGCCTGCGGCGACGAAGAGCGACCCCGCGACGACAGCGGACCATTTGGCGATTTTCAGGGGCTTCATTCTGCCATCGCCTCCTGCACCACCAGATCGGTGATGTCCGGCGCACCGGCGAGAACCGCGGCCGAGTTGACCACGATCACCGCGTTTTCCGCTGCCACCTTGGCAATGGCGGCGTCGAGACGGGTCTGGAAAGCCGTCGCCTGGACTTCATAGTCTTCGTCCGGCAGGTGGCGCCGGTCGCCATCCTGAATGAAGGCCAGCACCGCGCGGCTGGCGTCGATGGTGACAATCCCGGTGGGCAGGCCAACCGGCTGCGTCATCAGGACGATGGTCAGGGTGACGGCAATGCTGACGAGCGCGGTCAGCACGAGTTCTGTGTAACGCATCATGGCCGGGTTCCTTTGATCTTGGCCCCGTGTCCACGTTCCGCCGTTATGCAACGGTCGAGGTATTGGCGCCGCTCGCGGCACCAGACCTTGTAGGGATAATGGGCACGGCGGACGAAGGGGAAAGCCGCGTCAACAGCGGCGGTTCTGGCTTCCAGTGTGCAGTCAGCCGGGAGGGTTTCGTGCACCGCACGGATCGCGGCACGGGCTTCTTCGGCCCAATTGCGATGCCCGCACGGCGAGGATGGACGCGGGCGCTTGAGCGCTTCGCGGTTCAGCTTCATTCCACCGCCCCCTCTTCAACGAGAATGCGGATCGCCTCAACGGTGCTGTAGTTTTGCTCTTTCAGGCGGCGGATCTTCTCAACCGTCGAGCCTTTGGACGAGTAGATCGCGAGGCTGAACGGATCGAGCAGCAGGCGTCCGAAGAACCAGCCATTCGGACCCTTCACGCCCATTTCCGAGAAATGCCCGCGCACCGACTGGAGAGACTTCAGCTGCCCCGCGATATGCGGGCTGACCGAGAGGCGGTTATCGGCCACCAGACGGTCAATCGTCTCCGGCTTTTGCGCCAGAAGGACCGTCCAATCCGAGTTTTGCAGACAGACGGTCGCGGCGACATTGTTGTAATAGTCGTCAATCGACTGCGTGCCGGTGATCAGCGCCCCGGTGTATTTCCGGGCGCGGCGGACCACGCCTTCGATGAATTTCGCCGTGGCGTGCGACTGCAGAAGATCCCATGCCTCGTCAATCAGGATCGCCACAGGCGTTGAACGCGGCGTCTTGAACATCAGTTCGGTGCCGAGGAACATGACGATCTGCAACACCACGTCTTGCAGAACCTTCTGGCCCTTGATGTCCGACAGCTCAAAGACCGTGAAATCCTGATCCAGCTTCAGATTGGCCGGGCCGGAAAAATAGGTGCCGTAGGGGCCCGATTTGGTGAAGGCTTGCAGCTTCACGATCACATCAAGGAGGCGCTGATCTTTTTCCGTCAGATCGCGCAGGCGCTCCCAGACATCGGTGACTTCGGCAGCCGGTCCCTTCTCATCCCACAATTCGCCGACGATCCGGCTGATATGGCCCTCTTCCAGATCCTCAACGCGGGTCTGCTTGCCCTGCCCCAGCGCGGCCATCGAAGCGATGATCCGCGTGATCAGCTCGATCGCATCGGCCCGGTATTCCGGCGAGGCCATATCTTCACCCGAGAGCATCGAGAACGGGTTCAGCCTAATCTCGGCCGAGCCGTCGAAGCCGACAAAACGGCCCCCCAGGATTTCCGCCGTGGTCTTGAAGCTATAGCCGTCATCAATGACCACAACCTTGCCCCCGGCCGAGTAGATCGAGGTGACAAGCTCTTGCATGAACACCGATTTCCCCGCGCCGGACTTGCCGACGACCGAGACGTTATAGTTGCCATCGGAGGTGAAATTGTCCCAATCCATGATCTGCCCCTGACGGCCCAGCAGCAGCACACCGCGCCCGTTGCCCGAGCCGGTCCATTCGCCATGCGCCGGGGACAGCGCGGAAGCCGCCTCGGTTTTGAGGATCTTCATGCGCTGCAGCTTTTTCAGATCGCCCATCCGCTTGCCGGTCACAGTGAAGGGCAGCGCGGAGAGGAAGACCGGCAATTGCACGAAGGTATCGTTTTCGAGGACCAGACCGGCGTAGCGGTAGATCTTCGCCACTTCCGCCAGCGCGTGCCGCGCATCGTCGGGCGTGCCCTTGGCATAGGCGCAGACCGCAAAGGAGGTATCGAGCAGCTTTTCCCCCATTTCGATCTGTTCGTTCAGGCTGTCAAATTCCTGCATCTTGTCGCTCAGGTTCGGGGCGAACTTGGCGAATTGCGTCGAGGCTGTGTGCTGCAGGCCCGCGCGTTTCTTGGTGAGGAAGGACGAGCTGTCGGCTTTCGAGCGCACGCGCATGGTGAAAGAAGTCAGAACCGGCCCCACCGGGCGTTCCGAGATCCGCTCCGGCACACCATTCAGGAGCGTCCCCAGCACAAATTGCCATTCGCGCGGGTAGCGGCGCACGGTCGCGCTGCCCACGGACATCGCAGGTTCGCCCATCAGGCCAATGGCCGAGCGGCGCACCATCAGGCCCGCGCCGGGCAGCTGATGATTGAGTGCTTCCTGATCGCTGTATTCCAGCTGCGAAATCCCCGAGAGGCCCCGGCAATGCAGCAATTCGCCCAACAGTTTGATGAAATCCGCCGGGCTGGTGTGACGCACATAGGATTCACCGCCGAACACCGAATAGAGCGCGCGCCGGAAGTTGCTCAGGTCTTTTTGCTTGCCGAGATCGGCCGCGCCATCCACCCAGACTGCGATGAACACGCGGCGGTGGTGCGGCACCGCCTTGATGACGTGATCGGTGCCGTAGCGCGCGCCCCGCAGATGCGCCATGCGCTTTTGGGCCATTTCCCGCACCAGATCGTCTCCGGTCAGGCGATGCTTGGCCCAGCGGATCAACTGATTGTCGATGTCGGGCGAGGTCCAGTTCAGGATCTGCAGCGTCGCCCCGTTCGGCGCGTTCGAGTTGATGACCGAATGCAGAGTGGAAGCGGTATCGTCAGCACCCACGACCGGGTTCACTTCCAGCAAAAAGCCGGTCGAACCCTCGTTGTAATAGAGTTCGGATTCCGGGTCATAGAGCCGGTAGGGCAACAGGTCAGCCACGACATCATGCGCCAGTGTTTCCGGCTCTTCCGACGACCAGTCCGGGTCATCGAAGAGACCGGCGAAGAAGCTCTTGAGCGCATCCATCAGGGCTGCCCCGCATTCCAATGAGCTTCACGCACCACGAAATGCACATAGGTCGCCTCGTGCAGCAGGCCCTCCGTGTCCAGATGCGGCGCAACCCAGAGCGTGCCGACCTGTTCCGGCGTGCGGTATTGCGCCGCCGAATAGGCCATCCCGCCATCACTCATGCCAGAGAGCGGTGCGCCCGAGGTGCTGGCTTTGCCGCTGCCAATGCCCAGCGGCGTGCCCGACATTTCCTTGCCAAGCGTATCCGCCCGCCGCTCTGCGACCGGCGTCGTGGCGGCACCTTGGCGGCGTCCATCCGCTTCGCCAATGGTCGCGCAGGGCGACCCATTGGTCTGCACCGGGCAGAGAAAGTCCTTGTCGGTATTGCTCGCACCGCAAGCCGAGAGCATCGGGACAGCGACAAGCGCCGCGACGGTGATGAATTTCTGCAGGGTCATTTCAACGACACCCCTTCCATGAACACAACTTCGACTTCGGTCCCCGCGTAGAGCGAGACGACCGGCTGATATTGTTCGGCGCGTTTGATGTAGTAGTCGGCCAGCGTCTGCGCGGCGTTGGTGCCCGCCCCACCGGCCATCCCTGCCCCGGCCGCGCCCATGACGCCGCCGAGCGTTTCGGCACCTTCATTCGCGGTGCTGATGGATGCGGCGCTCGACAGCGCATCTGCAAAACCGCCGAGCGCGCCCGCGATTGCCGCATTCGACACCAGATTGCCTTCCCGGCTGACGACATTGCCGCGCACGCCCGCCTTGCCCGATCCGGCAACCAGACCTGCCACTTGCGTTTCGATCACCTGATCCCCCTTGCCGATGCAGGTCATCGAGGTCAGGCGCACATAGACCCGCTCGCTGCTGAGATCGCCCATGGCCGAGCCAAGCACCGTGCAGCCGGTGATGTTGATCTGGCGGCCCGCCGCGTTTCCGGCGCTGGCCGTCACCGCCGGACCATTGATCCGCGCCAGGACCGGCACCGGGTTGTCGCGGCTGACAACGCCCGTCGAGGCATCGACACCGGAAATGATCGTCGCCGGCGCATAGCTGCCCGCCGGGATATACGAACCCAGGTCGCGCACGTTGCTGGAATTTTCCTCCACCGGATCCGCAGGCGGTTCGGGCAAGGGCTGCAAATTAAAGTCGATGGCAAAGCCCGAGCCGAAAGATTGCGTCACGGTCTGGCCCGCAGCCGCAGCCGCGGGCTGACCGGGACGACCCGCGACCGGGTTGCGATTGCCCGCGCCGCTGACAAACTCCTGACCGTAGTTTTCGCCATTCGCCCCGAGCGCCGCACCCGGAGGGGCCATTTGTGTTGTCTGCGACCCGTTCAGCGCGTTGATTTCCGCCTGCTGCGCAACGATCGCCTCGTCATATTCCGCGCGCAGCGCGTCCAGATCGGCTTTCTGCTGTGTCGTGAGCGTGTTGATGCTTTCGCTCAGCTCCGTCACCGTGCGGTTGAGCCGTTCGATGTCTTCGCGGCTCTGCCGCGCCCAGGTCAGTTCCGGCGAAGCCTGCGATGTCCGGTCGGGGATGATCGTCTCGTCAACGCGGTTGGCACCCATCGGCTGCAACTGTGCCGAGCGTTTGTTCATCACCTGACCGAGGACGATGATGATCAGCAAAACCGCGCCGCCGCCGATGCCAAGGATCACCCATTGCTGTTTTTTGCGTTGCTCTGACATCAGCGTTTCTCCACGACGACGACCCATGCGCGCTCATTGCGTGCGAGGGCGTTGCGTTGAACCCAGACAGCGACGACCTTGCTGTTGTAGAAATCCTGCGGCCGGACATAGCGCCCGGAGTTGCCGCCCGAGGCGACGATCACCCGGGCGCGCAAGCCGTTTCCGCTTTCGGTCGCGACCACAGCGCCATGCGATTTCGCGGGCGCAGCCTTGCCGCCGATATGCTTGTTGATCACCGAGCGCGTCAGCGCGACGAGGCCCGAGGAATAGCCGCCGCCACCCTCAGCGCCCGCCAGCTCAAAGACGGGCGCTGCTTTCGGGGCGGCGCTGCCCGCCGCCCGGGTTGCCGCCGGAGAATCCGAAACGCCGTTCACAGTAATGACGACGGTTTCCGCCCCGAGATTTGCCTTTGGCGTCAGCTCATAGCTGATGGTGATCCCGCGTTCGGTGATGATGTAGCCGGTCTCCGGCGCCAGCTTGTCTTGCGCGCCGCCGTAGCGCAGGAAGACATCGCCGGTGGATTCATCGTTCATTTCCTGAAAGTTCGACTGGTCCTTGATGATCCGGCGAATACGGTCGCCCGCCACGCTGATGCGCGTGACCTCAGAGGCCGAACCGGAAATCTTGACCGTGCCGTTCGGGCGGGTTGAAAGCGATTGTTCGGCAAAGGCGGGAAATGCCACGCTGAGCGCGAGCATCCCGGCACACAGAGCGTGCTTGTTCATTCGTCAATCTCCACCAGCTCGACCCGCGAGAGACGGATGGAAGACCCCTCTTCGACATAGGTGAGCAGGATTTTGCGGGGGGAATTGTTGACTTCGGACGTGTCGAGGTAGGTGGCGAGATTGCCCGTCACAGAGACCTGAAGCCGCGCCAGATTGTGCTCGATCTTTTCCGGTCGAAACACGGTTGAAATGCGACGCAAGCGAATGTCATCCGCAATGTCGTCATAGGATTCCAGCAGCCGCGCCCGGTCCTGCGCCGCAGAGATCCGCTCGATCACCGTGCGGCCATAGCGCACGGTTTCCGGGCTGACCGTATACATGGCATAGACCGCATCGAGCGTGATCGCTTCGATGTAGCGAATGTCGGCCGCACCGCGCGCCACCATCCCATCTGAGACGCGGGTCGGGATCAGCACGACTTGCGTGCTTTCCTGCGACATTCGCCAGGATTGGAAGGCGTTGCCGGTGATCGACACCGCCAGCAGCACCATCAGCGCGTTGCGCGCGCGCTGCGCGGCATACATTTTACGTTTGAGTGTATCGAAGTTCATCAGCCCCTCCACATGTTCACGGCACTATCGGGCCAGTTTTTGAGGGGGCTGATCTCGCGGGGCAGATACCAATAGGTCATCGCCAGCAGGCGCTCCACGCCGCCGTCGCCTTTGAGGCGTTTCCAGACCAGATAGGTGATGATGCCAATGACAACGCCGGGAATGGCCTGCTGAATGGCGAGCCCGACACCTGCGGGCGCGAGAAGGGCCAGACCCTCATCAATGGGAAAAAGCAGGATGCGCCCTTGCTCCTGCAGTCTTTGTTCGATCTTGACGACCGTCTCCTGCATCCGACCCTCCAGCGCAGACAGATATGAGAAAACCGCACGCCCCGAGGGAGCGTGCGGTGGGAGGGCTCAGTTCGACCCGGAGGCCATGACGACGGAAGGAGCGTCGCCCAGCATGTCGATGCTCGCCGTTACGCCGCCCATCGAGGAAACGATGTCAACGCCGTAACCGAGGAAAAGCGACACTGCGACAGAGGTGATGACATAGGTCCAGCGGCCCGTCGTCATCAGCGTCACCGCAGCGACGACGATGGAGATGATCAGGATCAGATAGCCGCCTGCGCCGTTCACCAGCGTGGTCAGAGTGGTGGTGATGTTGGAGAAACCGGCCTCAACGCCGGTGGTGGTGCCTGCCGCAAAAAGCGCGGTCGGAAGTAGGGCTGCGGCAGTGGCTGCCGCAACGCGAAGAAGTTTCATCTCTAAACCTCGTTATGGAATGATTGGTCGCGCCGGCGAAACGCCAGCGAGCGACACCATAACTAAGTATCGTGTTGAAACAAGGTATATATGCAAAACTCAGTAAAAAATCAAAACTCAGTTTGTGGGCAATCCCGAGTTCATCTTGTCCAGCATATTCCAAAGCTCATCCTCAGACCGAACCCCCGGTACGACGGGCAGCGTCACGGTCGTCCAACCTGGCAGGTGTTCGCGCACAAGGGAACGGATCCCGGCATAGGTCTTGAACAGCCGCGGCTCATACTTCAACTGCTTCACGAGCAGTTTGTGCTCGCCATCTGACCGAACCAGAATGACGTACCAGCCCAGAACCTCGTCATCGCTCTTGTCAGCCCTGCCCATACCGATGAAACGCAATGTCGCGCCATTCGCGGCCAACTCGTCCGAAAGACTGGATTCCCAGCAAAGCTTGGGTGCCGACATACCTGTAGTTCCCTTCCGTCAATGCCAGAATTGGCGCGATAGCAAAGCCAATTTTTCCTACACCACACATCAACTGATGTCACGAGACAGAGTTCGCCCAGTCGCAAAACCCAGTGCTGTGCAACGGCTAGGTTCTTCCTTTGGACGCGTCCGGGTGCCTCTGGCACTTCGTCCTGCCAAAGGAGCCCCCATCGTGCACGCAAACTCCGTGCAGGCGAGCACTCTCAAGCCGACCGCCCCTATTGCCGATAGCAGCAGCGATCGGCCAAACGGCCAGCAACCGATGGCGGGTATCGCAGTTCCCTTCAAAAGAGGGGCTGCTCAATGATCAGACCACGCTTGGTCGCAATCGACACCGCGTGGATCGCATTGCGTGCCCTGAGAACCACCCGCGCGCGCTCGATTCTCTTTTTGACAGTAGCCGGGGATATTTGTCGAAGCACCGCGATCTCCCCATGTGTCATGCCGGAAGCCAAATCTCGCAGGGTTTCGAGTTCAATTTCCGTGAGCCCAGCAAAGGGACCCACTCTGTCCATGGTTGTGTTCAGGAAATGCTCCAACGTCTGCATTTCTGAATCATTGAACTCACGGTCCGTTCGCGCTGCAAATATTGCGCATTTTTGTCGGTTGCTCTTCTCGTTTCGAAGGACACAGGCGGCCCCAAAATTGAGACCAAACTTCTTGGCTTCTTCAAAAACACGCTGTCCCGTGGTGCGGAAGCCAACCTTGATCTCGCTCCACCGCGTCCGGCCGCAATTGACAAGCGACCAAAGGGCGACGGGATCGAACATCACGTAGCGCGCTGAGGTGTACTTTTCGATCCAGAGATCAGGGTAGTTCGAGACATAGAACTGCGGGGTGAGATTCTTCACATTCAATGTCAGCGTGTACCCGGCGGGCGCAATCTCGGCCAGCATGGCTTCGGCGTCTTCATGATTTGGGGCAATATTCTCAAGCATAATAGGTCTTTCAGGGCAGTATCGGTCGTTCAAATTACCAGATCTGGTAACAGGGTGGCGACCGAATGACAATCGTGGCATCACAACTTCGCATTGAGCTTGCCGCCAGGAGGGGGCCTTGGACATTGATATTATTGAATTTGGTGCGTCTTCCGCGCGGTGGGACCTTGTGCGATCATTCTTTGAATTTCGAAAGGAAATATTCATTGGAAAGATGGGTTGGAATTTAACGCCCCATCGGGAAATCGAGTTTGATCAGTATGACGTTCTGTCCGCGGCGACCTACGTTATTGCACATGAAGGCGATAAGATTTTGGGCGGTGCACGACTACTTCGATGCGATTCCCGTATCGGGAATGGGAGCGTCGTCTACAGCTATATGATTCATGACGCCTGGCGCGGCGTGATCGATATTCCAAAGGATATTTGCTGGAACAAGCCCCCGACCTCTTCAACCTCTTGGGAATTGACGCGCCTTCTTATGGTTGAGCCATCAATGCGCTTGGTGAAAGAGATGCTTGCGAAGGTGAACTTGTTTCTTTGGCATAAATCCGCGACAGAATGCCTTTTCCTGGGGCCTCAAAGCTTTATGCGCATGGCGCGAATGTTTGGCTATTTGCCGAAACCTATGGGTTCGATGACCGGAAACAAAGATGGCCAGTTCCTTGCATTCAGATGTGACGTTGTTGACCCACGTGTCTTTGAGGAACAATTTGCATCCCAATAGGCCCAAAAAAATTACCCCGACATATCATAAATTCATTTGGAGACCTCGAAATGCGCGCGGACGATGATCATACCGACCTGGCCCAACACTTCTCGTCGTTGTTTGCGACCTATGAGACCGCGCGCAAAGCCT
Organism: Phaeovulum sp. W22_SRMD_FR3; assembly: GCF_052113705.1. NCBI lineage: Bacteria > Pseudomonadati > Pseudomonadota > Alphaproteobacteria > Rhodobacterales > Paracoccaceae > Phaeovulum > Phaeovulum sp. W22_SRMD_FR3. The sequence goes on from NZ_JBGQOG010000028.1 coordinate 21,604, forward strand.
ACGGCGCGCTTCTCACCAAGGGATGTGAGCGCCCTGACACAGAACTCGCGCGAGATCCGGCTTACAATGAACTGCTCGCTGCGGGCGTGGCGCTCTACCAAATCGGCGGACCATCAGCCGTGGATGCTGCCGCAAAGCGGATTGGAGCCATCCATCCAACGCGTGACGGATCTCACTTCCTGCGTCTGTGGCATGGCCTCATGTCTGAACCAAACCATACAAACTCAATTTGTCTCATAAACTGAGTTTTGAATTGTAAATGAATTTCTCTCCATGTTAGGTGGTGCAACCCCACGGGAGCAGATCGCAGCGTCTGGGGTCACCTTGGCGGTGCGTGGAATATTTGGAAGGAAAATATCGTGGCTTCTATCCCCGCCGCAGAACGTGAGTTCAGGACCTACTTGGAGCGTGCTGGCTATATCGATATTGACGCACGTTATCCTCACGGCGGTGGCCGTGAAGCGCTGGTGTTCACCATCTCCACCGGATTTGGCTCTGGGCACACCGTCCATCTCTTCTCCCACGCGCGTCCCGAACCCCGGACCTTCACCAGCGTGAAGGCATTGAGCACGATATTGGCGCGTTGGGGTTTCGCCGCCGTCGCTGTCCCTGTCAATTCGGGTACGCATCGCTGCTACCTGCACACCGTTCCTTCTGCTGAGGAAGACACAGAAGCAGCGTCCAAAGGAATTTCGCTGCCAGGACACAGACTGCGCCGGACCGCATCTGGCTGACAAGCCGGGATTCCGCACTCTATCTGCGATTTTCCGACAAGTGAGATGGCATAGAGTGCATACGACCGTCGGTCGATTTTCTTCAGAAAATGTCTCGTCAGGGTGCCGTGACAGTAGGTCGCGAATGATTTCGCATGTGCATATTTGAAAAACACTGCGGCGCTTAAAGCCGCCTAAATAAGAAACCCCGCGAAGGGGCTAACCATCGCGGGGGGAGGAAGCTGCATCGGGCCGGCAAGCCCGAAAATCTCACCTTATTCGCAGAGATTTGTAGCCCTCCCTCCCATTGCAAGCAAGGAAAAATCGCAGTTATGCGATTGATTTCTTGCGCTTTATGGAATGCCCGCTTCGCTTTATGGAGCGAACGACTGTGAGCTTATATCAGGCAGACTTTTTTCCACCGGAAGGCGCCTTCCCGGTGCTTTCCGGCCGGTTGCAACGCAGCGATGTTGAGCGTGTGCTGGTTCAGGTTGGCCACGCGCTTGGACTGCCGGACACCCGCCTCAAAGCTCTCCTGGCGATGATCCAACGGACGGCGCCCTCTGATTGGACGGATCCCAGCCGCGAGCCCGTGTGCTATGAAGAGCAGCAGCAAATAGCCGCGGCACTGGGAAAGACCCCTCGCGCATTGCGCGCAGATGAGGCGGCACTTGAGCGCGCGGGCCTGCTCGTCAAGACCTCGGGCGCTGATGGCAGCCGGGGCAGCTTCGCTGGCGGCAGAATCCGTCAGGGCATATGCTTTTCCCCCCTGATCGCCCGCATGACCCAACTCATGGATTTGGCGGATCGCCTGCGCGCTCAGAGCCAGGAGCGTCAGTCGCTGCGGCGGCAGGTCTCTGCCAGTCGTCGTATCCTGAAGTCCGCCCTCGGGAGCATGGCGGAACTTTCGGCCACTGATACGGCCACATATGAACTTGTAGAGGGCTGGAGCCTGCTCCCCCGAAGATACGATGGGCTGACCGCCTCTGAGCTTTCAGCGCTGCTCAGCCGCGTGGACGACCTGACCCACAAGGTATTGTCATATATTGAAAAACGAGGTGAAACTTCCGGCGTGACGGAATCCGGCTGCCGCCGATCAATACAAGATACAAAGGAAGAAACATCTGTATCTTGTAACGGGGCTTCCGTCTTTAATCGGCCATCCGGCAAGCCGGATGACGCGATGCGTTCAGATGCGGACGACCCTATCGGGCCGGCCTCATGCCATGAACAAAAGGATCGCCCCGGAGATCGTGGGCACAAGCCGGAACTTCTGGAAAGTTTCCGCCCGCGGAAAATTTATGCGGCGGTGTCCGAGAACATGCGGCTTTACCTCGATGCCGTGAAAGGGACCCGCGGGCTGCCGAACCAACTCGATTTCATCCGCGCCGCCGAATTGATGCTGCCGGAACTGGGCGTCAGTACGTCCGCCTGGTCAGAAGCCTGCAATGTCTTGGGGGACCTCGCGGCAGCGCTCTCGGTCTGCGTTATCGACGCGGGGCAGTATCGCGAAATCAGCCCGATCCATTCACCCGGCGGCGCACTCCGGGCCTTCACCCGGCGCGCACGTGTTGGGCAGTTGAACCTCACCGGGAGTTTGATCGGCATGATCGAGCGAAGTCGATTGCGATGAGGCCCATCCCACACTGACAAGCTGGACAGGCATCGCTAAACTCAGAACGAACCGGGGAAGAAAAGGCAGGCGGGATGGTGACCAAGGGGCGGATTGATCAGGCGCTCGCGGCGCTTGCCAATGCAGGCGAGAACAATTTTGCTGCCCGGCGCGAGGTGCTCGACCTTATCGGCCCTGATCTGCTACATCGCCCCGCTCTCGGGGGGCAAATCATCGCCCGGCTATGTACAATATCCGTCGAAACCTCTGAGGCCGAAGATCTGTTCGAACTTCTCGACGCGGGTCTCGATGCTGCGCGAATGGCGCGTGAGAGTGACAAGGTGCGCGGACAGGCGTTTTTCGACACCGCCGAAGATGCTCTTATCCTGGCAAAGCGTCAGGGACGGATGACGGCACCACATAGCCTGCTCTTCGCACAGCTTTGGGCCAGGAATGGTCTCATCGGTCCGGTAGCGTTGGAAATACCACGGGACGAGGAGATCGCGCTGCAAGATGTGCGAGGAGATGGCCCGGCCAACGACAACTCAATCCTTGACGGGCTGCTCGCCGATTTTTCGCGTCAAGCCGGAGGCGACCCGCTGGCTCTGCATGCAGCTTTGACCGAAATCTTCCCGGCAATGCCCGTAGAAATGCGCGAGCAGATCGTCGCATATTCCGCCACCCGACGCGATCCGATGCACGCGGAAATGGCGTGTTTCTGGTTGCTTGATGCCGCGCCGAACCTCCGCCTTGCGGCGGCCGAGGGGCTTTCTGAACGGCTGGCCTGTGGCGAGCTCAGCGCCAGGACATTGGCAACGCTCGTGGTGTTGCGCAGCTGGATGCCACAAGACAGCGCAAGGCGGCAAGTCGACCACCTTCTGAAAGACGCGCTGCGCAGCGGTGTGGCGCAGGAGGCCGAGCCAGCGTCTTGGGTCATCAAGCAGATCAGCGCGTCCCTGCCCGATGGCGGTGGCGCCCAGAGCATTGGCATCGCCTTGCAATCGGGCAAGAAGCGCGCGATGGCGATGTTGCTCCTGAAACAAGGGCATGGCGTGAAAGATGCCTACACGCTCCCTTGCCGCGGGGCGAAAGATCAAACCGCACTCATCGCCCGCCTTACCGACGAAGTCGGTGCGCTGCCGGTGACCGCGGAATATCTCAAGCGCGCGCTCAGCACCGCTCTCGCGGATGGGCTGGCGCAGGACCACCCTCCCGCACCCGGCCTCATCGATATCATGCGGCACTGCGGCCTGACGGATCTGCGCCCCACACCCCAATCCACCCCGGAACTGATCGCAGGCCTCGAAACGGCAGCCGCTTTTGCACAGCTCTCGCCGATACAGCGCGGACGCCTGATCAATGCCAGCGAGCAATGGTGGGATCGATACCCCGTTCTGGAAAGTTGGTTCGAAGACAGTGACGCGGCGCAAGGCATTCTCGATCAGGCGCGCAGTCCACGCGTGGCGGAAGCGGCATTATGGAAATGGCTGGAGACCCGCCGCGACCGATGGGCCCTTATCTTCGCCCGCGCGGCCGATGTGCTCGAGACCGCCAGGGAACCGGATGCGGCCAGCTTCGCCGCCTGCGCGATGGCGCTGATTGAAGGGCGCGATCTGAAGAAAATACCGGTGATGCTCGACATCCACGATCAAACCATCGAAGCCTGGATCCGGGATGACCCCGAAATTGACCCTGCTGCGACGCTGGAGCAGCTTGTCGAAGACGCTCCAGAACCTGAGAAACAGGGCGAGTTCGCCCGGCTTTTGCGCGGCAGTGACCTCACCACCGACTGGGTCGACGGCTATTTGACCTCTATCGTCATCTCTCCGAAAATGATCCCGCCAAATGACTGGCTCGCCCCGGTTTTGCCTGCTGTCCTGTTGCACCTCGACCCGTCCAAATTCCAGCGGTTCATGGATATCCTTATGTTGCACGCACAACTTGCCTCGGATCAGTCCTGCGATAGCGCGGTGTTTCTGGCAGCGATGACGAAGCGCAAGCGAAAAGGGCAAACAGACTGGGGGGATGGCTTTTTGTTTGCATCGAAAAAGTTCCAGTCTTTCTGGCCAAAGAGCAAGCTGACGAAGGAAGATCGTCGATTGCTGGAGGTCACCACAGAAAGGTTAGACGCGACAACATTGCCAGAACTCGGTGTACTGCTGGCACATCGACAGGCCCGGAATCTGGCGCACCTTCGCAAGCCGTGAGTTGGGCTCGGGCATTGTTCCCGTGAGGTGCAGGGGCACTGCGGAAACACAATGAGCGAGGAGCGGCGTATCCGGGCTCAGTGCTCAGTGCTCAGTGCTCGGTGGTCGTGGTGGTCGCGGGTCCGCCCTTCAGGCCAGTTCTTTTCGTGCCCGCGGCTCACGCGAAAGTGGCAATCGACATGCAGATTTCTGAATGGATTCCCGCGACGACACCGAAGGTAAATAACTGCATCTCCGTCTTGCTCGAAGCGGACAGACGGCTCAACGCGACTTCCCGGTGTCATCTGCAATGAAATCTACCCGCGTCTTTCTTTCGCGGCCCGGTTGCCTGACGATTATCTTGCGAGCGACTTCACCAACGCCACTAAGGGATCGAAATCATATTGGTCTGCCGCCCTGAGGGCCGCAATGTAGGCCATGCGGTGGTCACTTTCGGCGTTGAGCGTCCCTCCGCCAGACCAGTCGAGGAAGACCTTCGGTTCAATTCTCGACAGATAGGCGTCGGCCATGATCCTTGCCCAACGGCCATTGCCATTTGCGAAGGGGTGGATCCAGACCAGCCGGTGATGCAGGCGCGCCGTGGCTTCCAGGGGGTCAAAGCTCTTGTGGTCGCGCCAATACCGGGCATCGTCGAGACAGGTGCGCAACTCGGTCGAGATGTGCCAGATCGGCACCCCGATGTTTTTGTCGGTAAGCCGATAGACGCCCGCCCAATCCCAGATTTCGCCAAAGAGGCGTTTGTGAATTTCCCGGACGGCGGCATCGGTCAGAAGGTCGAAACTCTTTGGGCGACGGTCTAGCCAGGTCAGACCCGCGATGATGTTCTCGCCTTCGAGTTCGTTCAGCTCGCCGCGAGTCGCGATGTGCTTTGCCTTGAGCCCAAGCAATTCGTCCGGTGTCAGTGGCGTCGCTCCGGCAGGTTCGTGAAGCTCGAGGGTCATTGCCAGAAATCCCGCCGCCCCTCGCGGATGATGTCCGCGGCCAGTTCCTCGACCATCTCAGCTTCGCTGCGCAAACCATCGGTCTGCTCTTCCAACGCCATGTGGGCTCGTGTGCGCTGAATGATCCGCCGCGCCTTGGAGCGCGCCTGAGCCAGAACGATATCTTCGACGGGGCCATCACGCGGGATGATCGCATAGACGAGGCGGCCACCCATGGCTTCGGCGATCTTCTCCAACTGGTTCACGGAGATGGTTCCAGCCTGTTCGGTCTTCATCGCGGCGTAGATGTTGTTGCGTGAGATCCCGAGGCGTTCAGCGAGGGCGGGAGCATTCATCCCGATTGCCTCCTGGAACGTAGCAATCCAGCCGCCGAACGGCTTCGCAACGGATTTAACCAAGGTTGCGGCTTGGTTGATCCTTTCTTGGGCTTGACGCTGCTTCGCGCGAGAGACGGACATTTGCCAACCTATGAAGTTGCATTAGCGGAGGTATTGCCATGCTAAGGTATGACAAATTTTCACAATCCGCAATGCTACAGGATTGCCATGCTTTTAATATTGCAACCGTTTGGCATTGCGAATTCAGCGCGTACGCCATTCTTAAGGTTGGCAAAACTCGCAGCTTCCGCCAGCATGCTCCCAAAGTTTCCGTTCATTGCCGCGCGCAGCAGAATGAGGATATGGCTGCCGCTGATGCGGGACAAAGCAGCCGCTCAGGGATGATCACAGGCTGGCGAGGTAATCCTGGAAGCGCTGCTTGGGGATTTGGCGAAACCTTGCGCCGGTTACGGCCGCGGCCTTGATGCGGTCCAGTCTGAAATTCCGGAAATCTTCTGCGATCTCGCACCACGCCGCCAGCAACCAGACCTCATCAAACTGCGGCAGCCCGAGGGGATGAACACAGCGTCTGCTTTCGCGCCCGTCGAGGCTGAAATAGACCAGATCCAGCACAGATCTTTTGCGAATGGCATGAGGCACCAATCCGCCCCAGCGTTCGGCAAGCAGATCTTCCTCGCGCTGCCGGGTGGCCACAAGGATATTAAGGTGCCGGAACTGCTCACTTGCTTCCCTGCCCAGTGCTGCCGCAACTTTTCCTGTCTCCCGTTCGGCCGCATCACCCAACCCACCGCCCTTCCGCGCGATCAGATGGCGCATGTCCAGCATAATTGCCTCCATTTCCTCGGCATCAAAGTGTAGCCGCGGCAGGAAGTAACCCTGCTCCAGCTGATAGCCGACGCCCGATTCCCCCCGGATCGGCGCACCGATCGACTGAAGGCTGGCGATGTCACGGTAGATCGTGCGCGACGAAACCGCGAAACGCGCGGCAAGTGCCTCGGCCGAGACGGCCGCCTTGCCGCACGCAATTGATCCAGAAGAGCAAAAAGGCGCAGTGTTTTCATAAGGCCAACTCATAGCATCACCCTGACATCTTCTGTCAGGGGCACGTTTTAACAGGGGGTGATAACACATCAAAAGGAACATCGCATGATCTATCCCCGACTGGAGATCGTCACTTATCAGGTCGGCTCAGTGCATGAGGCTGATGCCCGGTGTCAATCCGCCAGAGAGATTGCCGCGGGCTTTCCGGGGCTTTCTGGCTGGCTGCCGCTTGCCGATGCCGAAGCCGGTTTGCTCCGCGCGGATCTGGTGGTCTGGGCCACCCCGGAAGTTGCGGTCGACGCAGCCGGAAAAGTTGGAACCGGTGATGATTTTGCGCCGTTCCGGGAAACAATCACGGCCTTCGGCGCGATGGGGCATTTCGCGTTACCCGCCGGAAGTCTGCCGATGATGCAGGAGGGCGAAGGCATGGAGCTTGGCCGCTTTCGCCCGCGGCCCGGCGTGACCGAGGAAGTGCTTCGCGCCGCCCATACCCGGATGATCGAAACTCACCTGTCCCGGCAAACCGGCTGGCGCGGTCAGAGACTGTGCAGATAAGGCATATGTATGCACGAAACGGTGTTCTTCGAGCACACCCCTGTCAAGCCTGTTTTGTTGGCGGTCCCGCTTTGGGCGGATAAGCCTCTGTTATTCATGTGATTAAATTTGTGGATTGCGGAATCCCGTCGGGTCCCACCTGATGGAGCATCCAGAGCGAGCGCTCACCCGCGACGGCGTTCCAACACGGCTTCCGCCTCGCTGTGAAGGTAGATCTTGCCGTAATCGCCTCCGTTCGGGCTGAAGGGTCGAATGCCTTTTGCCTTCAGGAGTGCCGATGCGGTGTGCCAGTGAAGATCAAACTCTTCGAGAATCTTCGGCAGAGTCAGGTATCTCTCATGGAACCGGGCGATGTCCTCTTCGGACATGACGAACTGCGCGCGCTGCGTCCTTGGGTTTATAATCCGGGAACATGGCAGATGCCCCGCCTCGGCAAGCGCCGTAAACCGATTGCCATCCCGGATGACCATCGATCTGCCAAAGGCGGCGGCTGAGATTGTGATTGGCGCAGATGTCCTCCCCGCCGCCTTGGGCGGTGCGATCAGAAGAAGACATCATCCACGGCAGCATCGCCCGCAGCGGCAGGCGGTGCCGCGAAAGTCGCTCCGGCAGCCTGCGCAGGTTCCGGGGCCGCAAGCCCCAGCCGTGCCAGAAAATCGCTGTGACACCGCCGCTCTGCCGCCATCGTGTACAGCGACTGAACCTTTTGCAGCTCGCGCAGCCCGGCGGCAAGATGCTCGGGCGCGCAGGGCGCTGCGGCGTCCAGCACCTCGGCCAGCAGCAGCGCCGCCTGATCAACCTGCGCGGCATGGTCGGCCAGCGCGCCGGTGGTGGTATCCCACTGCCGGGCATTCTCAACCGTCGCGATGCTGCCAAAGGCCTCGGCCAGACGCGCCATCACCCGCTGCACATGATGCAGATCCCCGACCATCTGCGCCGCGGTTGCCTCCAGCCGGTCAAACGGCGTCTGCGCCGCCTCGGCCAGTTGCGCGGTGGCACTGCCTGCGGCCAGATCCATCCGCTTGAGGCTGGCATAGATCTTGTCAAAACGCCCCGAGATCGCGCCCGCCAGCTCGCGCAGCTGCACCGAAATTTCCTTGAGCGCATGGCCCTCGGTGCCCAGATTGGCGCAGGAAATCACCGCGTTGATGCCGATCATCCGCATCTGTTCCTCAACCGTGCGCATGCCCGCCACCACGCCCGACAAATGCGCGAGGCCTTGCGACAATTCGGCAGCCTGCCCGGCCAGACGCAGCCGCGCGCGGCGGCACTCTCCCATGCTGTGCTGCAGATCGCGGATCTTGCTCAACAGACCATTTTCGCGTTTGCAGGCCCGCACCGCCTCGCTCAGGCTGCTGTCGCGGCCCAGAAATCCCGCGATCTGCCCCCGCGCCTGCGTCAGACTGCCCCCGATCTGCGCCAGACCCTGCGCATGATCGGCGCGGCAATCCTCCAGCTGATCGCTGACCAGCATCAGCAGAACCGTTTGCGCGGCAGCTGCGGTCCCGGTCATGCTGCGCGACACGATCTCGAGGCTGTGCTCCAGACGCTGCCGGGTGGTGTCGCCGATCTGCAATCCGGCCGCCGCCGCCGACAGGGTGGCGCGCAGTTTTTGCGACGCGCCCGACAGATCGCGGCCCTCGCGGTGCATATTCTGGGTGACCGATTGCATCTCGATCAGATCGCCGCCCAGCCCCTGCACCACCGGCGGCAAAGACTGATCCAGCATGCGGTGCAAGACCTCGCCCACGCCGCGCGCCTGATCCGCCGTCGCCACCATGTCAACGACCGCCTCCTGCATCTCCCACAGGATATTGGCCGCTTTCGCCACCAGCTCCGAGGCGCTTTTGGTAAAGACTTCCAGCCCGGAATGCCGCCCGGTCAGCGCCGCGACCGTCACGCGGGCGTTCAGCGCCACGATGGTCATCGTGCGCACGATGCGCGCCATGTCACCGACCTCGGCCTGCAGCTGATGCGCGGTGGTGCCGAGTTCACCCACCCAGGTGATCCCCGTGGTCAGCGCGGTGGTCAGCTCGGACATCGCCAGATCCAGCGTGCCGACATTCTGCGCCAAAGTGCTGATTTGCCCCGCATCAACCAGATTGCCAAAATCCAGCAAGGGCTCTTCGATGCAATCGAATTGCGCCGTCAGATTGACCAGATCACGCCCCGCGTTCAGAAACACCAGCTCGGTGCGGCCATGCACATTCTGCAACTGCTGCGACAGCGCGCGCAGGTCCGGCCCGCCCGAATGCGGCGCGGCCCAGGCTGCGGAAAACTGTGTGCGGTGAAGCGGGTTATTCATAGGCTTCAGCTCCGATTCTGGGCATGTTGTTCCGCAAAGGCCATGATTTCCGCCGCCATGCGTGTCAGCGGCACCGACCGGTCGACGCCGCCATGATCCACCGCTTCGCGCGGCATGCCATAGACCACGCAACTCGCCTCATCCTGCGCGAGGGTCTGCGCCCCGGCGGCTTTCATCTCGGCCATGCAGCGCGGGCCATCATCGCCCATGCCCCGGATCCTCAGAGATGATCGAGGAAAAGGCCGCGCGGATCGAGGCGGAATCGTCCACGATCATCACCCGCAGCGGCGCGCTGCCTGTGGCGGCACCAGAGGGGCTTGTTGCAGAGGGCGCAACACGGGCAGCGGGCATCGTCAACTCCTGACAAAGACCGCCGGAGCGATCTGGGTGAAACGCGCATCGCGCACGACCATCGATTCCGAATGGCCGACAAAAAAGTGCCCACCGCGCACCAGATGATCCGCCATCGCCCCGATCACCTTTGTCTGGTCCTCGGGGCCGAAATAGATCAGCACGTTGCGCAGAAAAATCACGTCGAGATCCCGGTCTATCGGATAATTGGTTTCCATCAGATTGAGACGTTGAAACTGGGTGCGCCGCCGCAACTCCGGCACGATGCGCCAGCTGCCCGACTGCTCCCCCTCGCCACGCATCAAAAACTGCTCGCGCAGGGCGGGCGGCACCGGAGCGATGGTCTCGGTGCTGTAGACGGCAGTGCAGGCCTGACGCAAAACTTCGGTATTGATATCAGTACCTAAGACACCCCATCCAAAGCCCGGGGTTGCCTCTGCATAGAGCTGGCTGACCATGGCCATCGTATAGGCCTCGGCCCCGGTTGAGGCCGCTGCACTCCAGATTTTTGTCATGCCCCCCGAGGTCCGGCGCCGCTGATGGGCGGCGGGCAGAACGGTCTTGGCCAAAATCTCAAAATGACTGATTTCCCGAAAGAAGTCGGTCTTGTTGGTGGTGACCGCGTCAAAGATCACATCCCGCTCAGCCTCCAGCCCACCTTCGGCAAAAAGATGCTGAAAATAGTCCTGAACCGTCGCATAGCCGAGGTTGATCATCCGGCGGCGCAAGCGGCTTTCCACCATCAGCTGTTTGGTCGGCGGCAGTTTGACCCCGATCTCATCGCGCACCAGAGCGGCAAAGCGACCGTAAAGCGCGCGGGCATCGGCGCGCGCGCCCGTCGCCCTGGGCGCATGAGCGCCCTGCCCCTCCCGGTCAAAGGGGGGCGCGGCGAAGGGCTGCGCGGCGATCATGCGACCGACTTTTGCGGCAGACCGGCGGCCCGGCCCATGCCATCGGCCTGCGCCAGCGTCGCACCGTCAAACATCCGGTCCAGATCGAGCACGGTGACAAAATCGCCGTTACGGCGACCGATCCCGGCCACGAGACGTTCATCCCAGTTCAGCATCTTCGCCTCGGCCAGCGGGGCAATCACCCCGTCATCCAGCATGGTCACCTCGATCACCCGATCCGCCCGCAGGCCGATCACCGCCCGGCGCTCGGGCGTCTGCACCCAGAGGACCAGAATGCGCGAGCTGTCGATGTCGCCGATGACCTCACAGCCCAGCAGCGCCCGCAGATCGACCACCGCCACGCCATCCCCGCGCACGTCGATGACGCCGAGGAGATGCCGGGGGGCCTGCGGCAGACGTGCAATCCGCCGCTGATCCAGGATTTCCATCACGCGGGTGACCGGGACGGCGAAGAGATCTTCGCCAATCGCCAAAGTCACCACCTGCCCCAGACGCTCGGTCATGCTGCGCGGTCCTTGCCCCCGCGGGAGGAGCGGAAGAACTGCATGTCCAGCTCGTCTTCCGCATCGGCGATGTTGAAGTCAAACCCACCGCCGCGCGGCCCAGATTTCGCGGGTTTCTTGCGCGCCGCCGGTTTCGGGCTGGCGCTGCGGGCCAGGCTTTGGCCGCTGGTGCTGACGCGGAAGAAGCCGATGGCCGCCTGCAATTGCTCGGCCTGGCTGGCCAGCTCTTCCGCGGTCGAGGACATTTCCTCGGAAGCCGAGGTGTTTTCCTGCGTCACCTTGTCCAGCTGCTGGATCGCCATATTCACCTGCGCGGCCCCCGTGGCCTGCTCCTGGCTCGCGTTCGAGATTTCGGCCACCAGCTGCGAGGTGCGCTCGATATCGGGCACCAGACCATCGAGCATCGTGCCCGCGGCCTGCGCGGCGCGCACCGTGTTGCCCGACAAAGTCGAGATTTCGCCCGCCGCCGACTGGCTGCGTTCCGCCAGCTTGCGCACTTCCGAGGCGACGACGGCAAATCCCCGGCCATGTTCCCCGGCGCGGGCCGCTTCGACGGCGGCATTCAGCGCGAGAAGGTCGGTCTGGCGGGCGATTTCCTGCACCACCATGATCTTCTCGGCAATCGTCTGCATCGCCTCCACCGCGCGCGCCACGGCCTGACCGCTTTCACGGGCATCGGTGGCCGATTTGCGGGCCATTTTCTCGGTCTGGGCGGCATTCTCGGCGCTTTGACGGATGTTCGCCGCCATCTGTTCCATCGAGGCCGAGGCCTCTTCGGTCGAGCTGGCTTGCTCCGCCGCGCCCTGGCTCAGCTGTTCCGAGGTGGCCGACATTTCTTCCGACCCGGAGGCCACATTGCGGGCGGCGCTGGCGACATCGCCCACCACGTCGCGCAGTTTCTCGACCATGCCGTTCAGATCGCGCAAAAGATCGGTGACCTCATCATTGCCGCTGAGCTGCGCGGTTTCGGTCAGATCGCCGGAGGCCACGGTGCGCGAGAGGGAAATGGCGCGTTTCAGCCCGCGGGCGATCGACAGGATGATCCAGGCCGCCGCGATGGCGCCCAAAACCGAAGCGCCGATCACCAGAGAAATCAACAGCGTGCGGGCATTGGCATAGATGGTGTCGGTTTCCGCACTGGCCTGCGCCATGCTGTCGGTGTTGCGGGTGACGATGCTGTTCAGCGTCGCCTCAACTTCCAGCCATTTGGCGCGGCCTTCGCTTTGCAGGACAGAGACCGCACGCTGGAGTTGCGCGGCGTTGGCCAAAGACATCGCACGCTCTTCGATGGTGCGCAGTTCAGCCGTCTGGCGCTCATAGGTGGTCAGATCCGCCTGTCCGGCTTCGGTTGCGATGTCCTTCAGCGACGCGAGAATCTCGCCCACCTTTGCCTGCTGGGTTTCGATCCGCGCCTCCACCGTGTTGCGGTCTTCGATGTTTTCCAGCAGCAGGGCTTCGCGCACATCGCGCTGCAGCCGCAGCTGCATGCCCAGCAGATCCTGCGACAGTTTCACCCGGACGGCGTCGCCTTCCGCCAGTGCATTCACCGCGGTGTTCAGCATCCCGAGGTCCTTGATCGCGATGACCTGGCTGCCCGCCGACATCAGAATCAGCAGGGCAAAGGTGGCCACAAGTTTCAGTTTGATCGTCAGCCGCATGGCTCAGTTTCCTTCTTCAAGTGCCGTCGCGGCTGCGCCTTGCGCGGCACCGGACATGAAAATCTTTTCAAGGTCAGGCAGGGCGACGAATTCGCCATGCCATTTGCCAATGCCGAGCAGGAACTCGGGCGGCCAGCGCACCCCGACGCCGGGGATGGCATCAAGCTTTGACATGTCCATTTCGGTCACATCGAGGACCTTATCGGCAAGGATCGCCACCGTGCCGGTCCCGCTGGCCAGCGGCACATCAAGCACCAGCATCCGCGTGTCTTCGGTGGCGGCTTCGGGCTGCATGCCGAGTGCCACCCGCAGATCGGCCAGTGGCACCACCGCGCCGCGTACATTGATCAGGCCGGGCGCGAAGGGGCCCGCCTGCGGCACCCGGGTCACCGGCACCGGCTCCAGGATTTCGCGCAAACATTCGGCGGGCAGCGCCATCATCTCGCCGCCCAGTCTGAGGGTTACCACGTTCATGCCACGGCCCTTTCCGGGCGGCCAAAGACCGACCCCGCATGCCGGGCCCGCTCTTCGCGCGCGCGGCCATAATCCACCAGTTGCGAGACATCGAGGATCAGCGCGACACTGCCGTCCCCCAGAATGGTCGCGCCGGAAAAGCATTTCAGATGCGCGTGCAGCTGGCTGAGCTGCTTGATCACCGTCTGGCTGTTCGAGACGATCCGGTCGACGACCAGCCCCACCCGTGCGCCGCCCGAGGAGACGATCACCACCTTCTGGAACTCCGGCGCCGCGCCCGGCGTCTCGAACAGATCGCGCAGGCGGACAAAGGGCACCATCGCGCCGCGGATGTTCAGCAGGCTGGCAGAGCTGCCCGCCACCGCATGTTGCTCCGGCAGTTCGACGCATTCCTCAATCGCGGCCAGCGGCAGCGAGTAATGCTCGCCCCCCACCTCGATCAAGAGCCCGTCGATGATCGCCAGCGTGAGGGGCAGACGCAGGGTGACCGTGGTGCCATGCCCGGGCTCTGAGCTGAGTTCGATCTGCCCGCGCAGGCCGCTGATCGTGCGCTTGACCACATCCATGCCGACGCCGCGCCCCGAGAGTTCGGTCACGGTTTTGGCGGTGGAAAAGCCGGGCTCAAAGATCAGCCGCAGCAGATCACTTTCGGGCAGTTGCGCATCGGCGGCGATCAGCCCCCCCTCAATCGCGCGCGCCCGGATCCGCTCGGCATTCAGGCCGCGGCCATCATCGCGCACGCTGATCAGCACCTCGGCGCCCGAATAGGTCGCCGACAGCTCAATCGTCCCCGCTTCGGGTTTCCCGGCGGTTCTGCGGGCCTCTGTGGTTTCCAGCCCGTGGTCGATCGAATTGCGCAGGATATGCACCAAAGGATCGGCGAGCATTTCGATCACCGTCTTGTCGAGTTCCGTCTCGGCCCCCGTGGTCACGAAATTCACGGGCTTGCCCAGCGTCTCCGACAGATCGCGCATCAGGCGGCGGAAGCGCCCGAAGATCGAGCCGATCGGCACCATCCGGATCGACATTGTGGTGTCGCGCATCCCCGCCGCCAGCCGTTGAATATCCTCGGCCACCGCCAAAAGCGCCGGATCGCGGCGGCTGTAGGCCAGCGAGGACAGCCGCGCCTCGGCGATCACCAATTCGCCCACCCGGTCCATCAGCTCATCCAGCCGCTCGGTCGGGACGCGGATCGTGTTCCCCGCCGCCGCCGTGCCGGAGGCGGCCACCGAAGCCTCCGGGTCTTCGGCCGGGTCGGGTTGGCGCGTCACGGCAGCATCTGGCGCTTGCGCATCCTTTTGCGGGGCCAGCGGGGTGATGATCAGTTCCATATCGTCGCGCAGGAACAGAAAAACCTCACCCACCGCCGCTTCGGAAACCGCGCCGCGCAGGGTAACCTCCCAGCCCATCCAGCAATCTTGCGGGTCCAGCTGCGGCAGCGACGGCACGCGGTCGACCAGCGCACGGACCGGCACCTCGCCCGCGCCCTGATCGAGAGCGCGCAACTCCTCCAGCAAAAGCACCGGGTTACAGCCCAGCCGCATACAATCCACCGGCAGGTAGAACCGCAGATGCAGCCCTTCCACGACCGGCTCAGCCGCGGCAGGGTTTTGCCCCAGCGCCGCCGCCAGCTCCGCCAGAAGGCCATCACTGGCCGCCCGCGCCGAGACCGGATCCGCGATCAGCGCGGTGATCTGGTCGCAGGCGCGCAACGCCACCGCGATCAGCGCCGGGGTCGCCTGCACCTCGCCCTGCCGCAGCCGGTCAAAAGCGGTCTCGAAATCATGCACGAAACGCGCCAGATCGGTAAAGCCGAACATCGCGCCCGAGCCTTTGACCGTATGCATGTCGCGGAAAATCGCGTTGATCAGCTCGGCACTCTGCGGGGTCTGTTCGAGGTCCAGAAGGCCCCGTTCCAGCGCCGCGACCAGTTCGGCGGCCTCTTGCCGAAACAGATCCGTGCTTTCATCCACCGCACTCATGCGCCGACCATCTTGCGCACCACGGCCAGAAGCTGTGCCTGATCAAAGGGCTTGACCATCCAGCCGGTGGCACCCGCCGCCTTGGCCTGCGCCTTCAGTTCGGCATGGGATTCCGTCGACAAGAACACGATCGGCACGCCCAGCGCCGCCCGCGTCTCGCGATAGCGGCGGATAAAGCCGATGCCGTCCAGACGCGGCATGTTCTGATCGGTCAGGATCGCATCCACCGGGCCTTCGCTGGCTTTGAGCAGCGCATCCTCGCCATCCACCGCCTCAATCACGCGGTAGCCCGCCCCGGTCAGGGTCAGGCGCACCATCTGCCGGACCGAGGGGGAATCATCCACTGCCAGAATCGTTTTCGTCATTGGGGAATTCCTTATTGCGGAGAGGAGAGGCCGACCCAGTGGTCGTTTGCCAAAACAGCGGTGGGCTGCGGTCCGGCCAGCAGTCCATGCTGATCCAGCATCGCGTGCAGGACAGAGCCGGGAGGGCTTTCGATGTGCAGGTCAATCTTGTGCAGCCGGGCCTGATGCAGCGTGGCCACCAGCAATTGCAGGCCGCTCAGATCACAGCGGGTCAGATCGGCGGTGCGCAGAACCAGCGCGGTATTTCGGGACAGAAGATCCTGAAACTCTGCGGCTTGGGCGGTGACCTCGGCAATCGTCAGGGCGCCACGCAGCGCGTAGGAAAAGGCTGAACTCATCAAAATCAGTACCACCTGCAGAATGGCCAGCAAAACCTGCTATGACCCGTGCGGCCAGAGATACCTGTGAGTGGCTAAAGTTTTCCTAATTCAAAATGTCTATTTCAAATAAAGGTTTATGAGGGGTTAAGCAGGAAAGGCGCGCCCGCCCCCTCGCCCGCAGCCAGAGATCAGGGCGCCTTTGGACGCGCAAGAAGGCGGTAGGGCGGCGAGGGCTGCGCCGGACCCTGCGCCAAAGCCGGGGCAACATGCTGGCTTGCGGTGCCCCGGATATGTGATTCAGTTGATGATTGATGCCTTGACTAACTGCAAGCTTGCTGGGCGGAAGAAGGCCACGCGTAGGATTGCTCATTGGCTTGTTAGAAAAAATATAGGCTGCCCGATGGCTTCACCCCATTTGATGTCGATGACTATTTGAACACCTTCGACCCGGAGATCCTCTTCGGTTCAGTCGAAGACATACACTAACTGAGCTGCTGCCGGTTTCGTGGACACGAAGATAAGATCGTGACCAAGGAACTGGAGTGTGGATATGACGAGACGGA